>CAYJNF010000053.1:0-12624 GCA_964370915.1 uncultured Chitinophagales bacterium | reverse complement strand
GAACAACGATGAGCGTCAGTATGTGGCAGATGCTCTGGCTGGGGGCGGAGAAACACGAAGATACTGCATCAACGCTGCAGGGCTGCTGACCATTGGCGAGTTGATTGCCCTGTTTGAGATGTCGAACCTCGTCCTGACAAATGACAGCGGGCCGATGCATATCGCAGCGGCAACGGGTGCCAAAGTCATCGCACTCTTCGGACCGGAGTCACCACGTTTCTATGGGCCGATTGGTGATACGATTGTGTTGTACAAGGGAATCGAGTGCAGCCCCTGCTTGAATGTGTACGATGCGAAACTCTTCGTCTGCCCGTACAGTGCCCGTTGCATGAAAGAGATTTCAGTGGACGAAGTCGTTGCAGCTCTCACGAGTATTCAGAAGTCGCATCTTCAGACGCACGTCGCATGAAGCGCAACGTACTGCTGGTACTCCTTGTCCCACTTTCCATCTTCATTGTCTTCAGGGGGATCATTCCCGGTCTTACGAAAATGGATACGGACTTTCCGAACTACTACGCAGCGGGAGTGATTGCGCGAACCGGAGCGGGTGTAGATCAGATGTATGACGATATCTGGTTTCAGAAGCAGATTCAGTCGCATGGCATTGATCAGCAGGGAAAATTCTCTCCGTTCCCACCACCAACGGCAGTTTTCTTTATTCCGTTTTCCTATCTAACTCCTATTGTTGCATTACGTTGGATGACGTTCCTGAATGTCATCGCTCTCATCATTTCAGTATGGCTTGTTTCAAAGTTATTCGACTTCTCTCATCTTGAGTCGATTACATTTGCCCTTTTCTCGGGGTGGGGATTGGCAAACTGCTTTCGGTTTGGACAGATGTACCTGCTCGTTTCACTTGCGGTTCTTGCGGCATTCTACCTTTCGCGACGGCGTGCTCCGACAGCATCGGGAGTTATTGCAGGATTATTCATGACGATCAAGTATTTTCCCATCGTCGTCGCGACGGACTACCTCTTGAAAAAGAACTGGCGGGCATTGGTCGCCATGGTTCTTACGTGCGCGGCAATCTTTGCTCTAAGCATTCTCGTCCTTGGCTGGGAGATTCATCGACAATTCTTCAGCATGATTTTGGGGAGTCATCTTCAGTCAGACCTGTCAGGTCAAAACCCCTTTTCTTCGACATATCAGTCATTCGATAGCTTGTTGCGACGATTGTTCATTCTTGATTCAGTCTTGAATCCTCAGCCACTGGTTGCATCTTCAATTGCGTTTGCGGGCGCGAAGGCATTGGTCGTAGTGACTATTCTTGGCTCAGGGGTGTATTGCATCGGCAGGCTTCGGCAACTGTGGGCGTCAGCAGATCTCCCGCTAGCCGTAGTCTCATTTGCTGTTCTGCTCGTCGCACCCGCAACAGCAACGTATCATTTTCTTCTCCTCTGGTTGCCGGTTGGTATGCTCATACATTACTTCCGGCAGAATCAGCAGTCCAAGTTTCTCATCGCAACAATCATCATGTATGCAGCCGTCGGCTTTCTGCCATACAGCTTCTTCCACAGGTTTGAAGGTAAAGGCTTGCTGACACTTTTTGCATACCCTCGACTCTGGCTACTTCTCGTTCTCTATGCGATAGCATTGAATGCCGTCATCCACGCCGCAAAATCTTCTCGCGCGTGAAACTCAACCACCCTTTGCGTCGTTAAGTAAAGTACGTATATTTGCACCGAAGTTATCACACATGTCCACAGGATTTATGATCTTTCGAGTAGTAATTCCAACCCTTCTGCTTACGCTGCAGTTCATCCTTTACATCCGGACGCGCAATTGGACCAGAGAACGATTTCCGGGCAAACGCTGGGTGCACATACTTGCAGCAACGGTATTTCTCGTCATGAACACTGCGCTTCTGTATGTAATGGTGTTCCGCCCCCGCACAAGCGCGTTTTCGCCGCTGTTCATGTATACGGCGGCATATCCCTTTTTCATCTGGCATGGAGCGACAATTTTCATTGGTGTTGTGGTGCTGCTCAGCATGATCATCAAATCTCCATTCCAGATTCTCCTGGCCGCGCTGAAGCGACTCAAACCAACACGGAGGCACATTTCCGCGTTGCAGGCTAAACCGGCATATCAATCGTTTGATTCATCGCGCAGGGTTTTCTTGCGCCGGAGTATGTACGGTCTCACGGCGGCTTCCTTTGGCGCCAGCGCATACGGAATGTTCATCGAAAAGCGCGGCCATGAAATTACTCCTGTCCGTTTTCCGATTCGCAATTTGCCCAAGCAGTTCCACGGATTCACCATCGCCCTCATTAGTGACATCCACTCAAGCGCAAACATGCTGAAGGCTGAGATGGAGAACTATGTGAGCATCGTGAATTCCCTCCAATGTGACCTTGTGCTGGTAACCGGCGACTTCGTCAATAGCATGACGGACGAAGTGTATCCGTTCGCTGAAGCATTCAGTAACCTCTCGGCGCCGCACGGAGTGTTTGGCGTAATGGGAAACCACGACTTCTTTGCGCCACAACCCGACATTGTCGCGAAAGAAGTTGATGCATGCGGCGTGAGGCTGCTCCGCAATGACAAGATTCTCATTACGAAGGACGGTAGCGCCTTGTATCTCGTAGGCGTTGATGACGTCGGCAATCCCAAGCGAGCGGCCGATGCGCTCGACAAGGCGCTCGGGTATGCACCGCTCAGCATTCCCAAAGTGCTGATGATGCATCGACCTTACTTTCTTCAACAAGCTGCGGACAGGAACATCGATCTTGTGCTCAGCGGGCATACGCATGGCGGACAGGTCGTGCTTGCAAAATTCGGTAACGCGATCATTGCTCCTGCGTCCCTTGCCTCGCGCTACGTATGGGGAAAATACGCTATCGGTCACACACAAATGTACGTCAACCGTGGCATCGGCACGGTCGGTCTTCCGATACGATTGAATTGTCCTCCTGAGATTACGAAGATCACACTCGTCCCCCAACCACCCAACACGTAGGACACCCTGCGCTCTCTTTTTGGAAGAACGGTGATCGAATGATTGTTCTCTACTATCCCCAGAACACTCCGCCCAAACTCGGGCGTTTGCCGCTTTCTGTTTTGGCTCTCAGCGCAGTCCTCGAGGGACAATTCGAATACCAAATCGTTGATGGCAATGTTGACCGTCGAGCGCTTGACACATTACTCCGATTGCTGAACACCAGAAACGATATCGACGTCATCGCTGTTTCGGTCATGCCGGGTGCTCAGATGTTGAACGCGATCAAGCACTGCAAGTTGATCAAAGCACGTTTTCCTCATGTGAAAATCGTCTGGGGAGGCTACTTCCCCTCAATGCACACGGAAGCTGCTCTCAGTTCGGAGTATGTGGACTTCGTGGTCCGCGGACAAGGCGAGCGCGCGTTTCCTGCACTCATGACTGCATTACGATATGGTCAAGAAATCAGTGGTATCAACAATGTGTCATTTCGGGTTGGCAACAGATTCGTTCACAATTCCGAAGATCCGATTTACGATCCGAATCTCAGGCCGATCCTACCGTATCACAAGGTGGCGATGGACGCATATGCCATTCCATCATTCGTGGGGTCGAGAACGTACTGCCATGAGACGAGTGCCGGCTGTCCGCACAAATGCAATTTCTGTGGAGTGGTAGATGTGTTCCACTCGCGCTGGAAAGCAGAATCGACAGATCGTACGATCGAGGTTGTCCGGCATCTGCAGGATGGATATGGGATGAACGGCATCGAGTTTCATGACAGTGATTTTTTTGTGAGTGAGAACCGCGTCGTCGAGCTGTCGGAGAAGATGATGGGTCTCAATATCGAGTGGTGGGGCGAGGGACGGATTGACACGCTTCTGAACTACTCAAAGGACACGTGGCAATTGATGCAGGAGAGCGGCCTGAGGATGATTTTCTTTGGTGCCGAGTCGGGTCTGGATGAAACTCTGAAGCTGATGGACAAAGGCGGTGTCACGTCAGACAAGACGAAACAGATCGCAGCGCTCAGCAGGCAATTCAACGTGCAACCGGAATTCTCCTTCGTCATGGGAAGCAATCCATCGCGTCCCGAAGATGACATCAATGCAACTATCGATCTGATGTATGAACTACAACGGATCAACCCGAAATCGAGAATGCATCCGTTCATCTACACGCCGGTCCCGTTTGGCACCATTTACGACAAGGCGGTCGATGGCGGGCTACATTACCCAAAGAACCTCGATGACTGGGCGTCGCACGAATGGGCGCAGTACACGTTGCGCCAGAATCCGCATACGCCATGGCTCACGAAACGACTCTACAAGAGGATTGTCAACTTCAGAGCTGTTCATCAGTCCTTTTTCCCAAAGACGAATGATAGAATGCTCCAGCGGTGGAAAGTTCTACTTCTTCGTCTGTTCAGTGCGTGGCGCTATCGCAGGCGCTTCTACGCCGGCGCGTATGAGCTTCGGCTTCTTCTCCGGTTGCTGGTCAATCCATCTGTCCGTAACGAATCGTTCTAACACACGACGTAAACCGGCGGGTGGATTTTTAATCCAATGACAATCTTCAATTACTGATATTCCTTGACGTTACCCAACTCGAACTACCAGGGAGTCTCGTTGAAATTCCTCGGTGGAATCTTCTTTGTTCTTGCGTATCTTTTGTATGTTAAATGTTATATGAGACGACCGGACAAAATCGAAGTTCTTGGGTTCAGTCTCACAGTGCAACCGACCGTTTTTCACCCGCAGTTGTTTTTTAGTAGCAAGTTGCTTGGCAGCTATGTGCTCAGTCTGCCGCTAAGTGGATTACGCGTTCTCGATATGGGAACAGGCTCAGGCCTGATCGGTTTGTGTGCAGCAAAAGTGGGAGCAACCGTCCTCGCAGTCGATGTCAATCCTGTCGCGGTTTCCTGCGCCACGGAGAACGCATCTCGCAACAACCTTGCCTCGAGCATTCAGCTTCGTGAGAGCAATCTGTTTGCGGCGGTCGCAACGACAGAGCGTTTCAACTACATAATCTGGAACCCTCCCTTCTACCCGATTCAGGCTCATTCGTACGAAGAACAAGCATGGCGAGCAGGCACCGATTATACTGTCATCAAACAATTTGCAGCGGAGGTTCGTAAGTTCTTTCTGCTAGGCGGGAAGGTTCTTCTTGTCGTCTCTTCTGACCAACATGTCCAACTGATCGAGTCGCTCTTTCTCGCAGAACATTTCGGTGTTGCCAAAGTCGCAACCCGACGAACCATGTTTGAGACACTGACAGTGTATTGCTTTAGTTGACCCGGCCATCCATCAATGGTGCGGGAACACTCTCTGTACCGCAAACGTTGAGTGGATTGTCGCTGCCATGATCCCGAGATAAAGTCGATGTCTTGACCGCGCAGTCATTGCATTTCACTCCACCAATGGATATATTTTTTCTCAATTCCATCTCATCCGAATGAATTATAAGAAACTCGCCAAGCAGGCTGCAGCAGCACGTAAATACTCTCATTCACCCTATTCGCATTTTCGAGTCGGCGCGGCACTTCTCACAAAGCGAGGCAAAGTCTACTCCGGCTGCAACATCGAGATTAGTTCGTTTGCCTTGACCATTTGCGGCGAGCGTACAGCGTTGTTCAAAGCAGTTTCGGAAGGTGAACGCGAGTTTGCTGCCATTGCAGTTGCCACTGACGAAGACAACTTCACCACGCCGTGCGGAGCATGCAGGCAGGTTATCATGGATCTTGCTGGTGATATTGACTTTGTCATGAGCAACAAGAATGGTGAGATCAAGGTACTGAAGATGAGTGAGTTGTTTCCCCATCCATTCGGTTCAAAAAACTTTACCAAGAAGAAACGCACATGAGTATTCCCACACTTCACGATTCCCCAAAGGGCACAGGCTGGATCGAGGTCATTGTTGGCTGTATGTTTAGCGGCAAGACAGAGGAATTGATTCGTCGTCTCCGCCGGGCCGAAATCGCGAAACAGAAAGTCATGGTCTTCAAACCCAAGATCGATAACCGATACAGCGCGGACCACATTGTCTCGCACAGCGAAGCTCGATTGAAGTCCATGGTTGTAGAGGGTTCAAAACAGCTCGAAGAACTCACGGCAGATGCACAGGTTATCGGTATTGATGAAGGTCAGTTCTTTGATTCAAATATTGTCGATGTCGTTGAGCGACTCGCGAATCAGGGCAAGCGCATCGTCATTGCGGGACTCGATCAGGATTATCGCGGGAAGCCGTTCGAGCCAATGCCCCAACTTCTCGCCGTTGCCGAGTACATAACCAAGACTCTGGCAATCTGTGTAGTTTGCGGAAATCCGGCCGACCGTACACAACGAACAACGGCTTCGACCGAGCGTGTACTCGTCGGTGCAAAAGACTCCTATGAAGCCCGCTGCCGCCGCTGCTTTGAAGCGCCAGAGACCTGATTCGACCACTCCTAGAAAGTGCATATATGACTTTTGTTTCAGTGCTCAACGGCCTTCTTGGCGTAACGGTTCTTCTTGGAATTGCATTCCTCGCATCAAACAACAAGCGACGCGTTAACTGGCGACTTGTTGTCTCCGGAGTCGTGCTCCAGATTGTTTTTGCAATTCTCATGCTCAAGGGAATGGAACTCTCGGTGTATTTCTCTCCGCTGGGATGGCCAAAGTTGCTGTTTGAAAAAATCAGTTATGGATTTGTCGTCCTCCTTGGGTTCACCACCGAAGGCGCGAAATTCGTGTTTGGAAATCTGGCCGTAGGACCCGGAGCTGAAGGGAGCATGGGTTTCTTCTTCGCATTCCAGGTCTTGCCTACGATAATCTTCTTTGCATCACTCATGTCGGTCCTTTACTACCTTGGGATTATGCAGCAGATTGTTCGAGGGATGGCGTGGGTCATGGCGAGGGTAATGGGAACGAGCGGTGCCGAGTCATTATCGAATTCCGCCAATATATTTGTCGGGCAGACTGAAGCTCCACTGATGATCAAACCATTCATCAAAGGGATGACGCAGTCTGAGCTTCTGACAATCATGATCGGGGGTATGTGTACCATTGCAGGCGGAGTCATGGCTGCCTACGTGCAGATGCTCGGCTACTCGTATGCACAAACGCATGGCATGGACCTTATGGCCGGTCAGGTAAAGTTTGCAGCTCAGCTCATGGCGGCAAGCATCATGGCGGCGCCGGCAGGACTCGCTATCGCGAAGATCATCTACCCTGAAACTCAGGATTCGGAAACCAAGGGCACGCTGAAAGTGAAGGTGGAGAAGAATGCTTCCAACGTCATCGAAGCAGCCGCAGCGGGGGCGGGTGAAGGATTGCATCTGGCGCTCAACGTCGGAGCAATGCTTCTGGCGTTCATCGCACTGATTGCCCTGATCAATTCACTTCTCACGTGGATTGGAGGCGTTGCCGGATTCAATCAGTTCTTCATGGCAAACTACAACCAGCCACTTTCATTGCAACTGCTGTTCGGGATTTTGCTTCAGTATCTCGCCGTCGTTATCGGAGTTCCGTGGGGAGACGCGCTTCAGGTGGGATCGCTCATCGGAACAAAATTGGTATTGAATGAATTCGTCGGGTACCTCGATCTCTCTTCCATGATTACCGGTGGCAGGATTGTATCTGAGAAAGCGATTATGATGGCAACGTTTGCGCTCTGCGGGTTCGCGAATTTTTCCTCGATCGCAATTCAGATCGGCGGCATTAGCCCGCTCGCACCGGAACGTCGAAAGGATCTTGCAGCACTTGGACTGCGCGCCGTGCTCGGAGGGATGCTTGCCAATCTTATGACAGCAACAGTAGCGGGGATGTTCTTTGGATCGTGAACAAGAAATACACGAATCGGTTTCATACATCAAGAAGCATGTTGATCAGAGACCGGCAATAGCCATTGTGTTGGGATCGGGGCTTGGAGATTTTGCCGACAATCTCCTTGATCGCGTTGTGCTCTCAACGGCGGGTATTCCAAATTATCCGCAATCGACAATCGTTGGACACAAAGGAAAGCTGGTCTTTGCGAACCACAGCAAGAAGTCGATCCTCGTGTTTCAGGGAAGAACTCACTTCTACGAATCGAATAACCTGAAGAGTGTTCTGTACCCGATCCATGTCGCACACAGCCTCGGCATACGCAAACTCATCATCACCAATGCTGCAGGCGGCTTGAACCGGACATTCAACGGCGGAGATCTGATGATTGTGACAGATCAAATCAATCTCACGTTTGAGCGCCTGCCCAATGTGGCATCACCCGCGGCAAACCTCGGCCCTCTTTACTCCCCCGCGCTCATCGCAAAAGTCGAGAAGGTTGCAGCCGAAAATGGCATCACTGTCCGCAAAGGTGTGTACGTGGGACTGAAAGGTCCGTCGTATGAGACTGCGGCGGAAATAGAAATGCTCACGAGAATAGGTGGCGATGCGGTCGGCATGTCAACTGTCTTCGAGGCATCGCTCGCCTCGTCGTTAGGAATGGAGATTCTCGGCCTCTCCTGCATCACCAACCTTGCCACAGGCATCAGTCCCACCAAACTCAGCCACGAAGAAGTGACCGAGGTCGGAAATCGCGTGAAGCACACATTTGCCAAACTCGTGTCCGCGACAATCGGAGTGATGTAACAGACCATTCCGGCGGCACAGCGCAAACGTCAGTGTGCGACTTTGATGTATCCCCATCCCTCGCGTTGCTTGCTGACAATTTCATAAATCCCATCGGGCACTGTTTGCACTTCGTCAAGGATCATTTTCCTGTCGATCTTGTTGCTCTTGAGAGCGATGCTGCAAACCCGGAATGAAACATTTGGATTCTTCACCGCTTCTCTCACTTGTGCAATCACATGCGATTTTTCGGGCATGACGAGTTCGAATCCCTTTCCGTACATGACGACCTCAAGTTGGGCCTTCGGATTTGCCTTCTGGATCTCGGTCACCCAGCGCATGACCGCCATCTGATCCAGGCTATCCCGGCTCGTCATATCAAAGACCACGCGATATGCTTCATCCTGCGAACGTGTGATGGCAACGGTAAGCAGGATGAACACGAACAGCAAGTACGCTCGCTTCATAGGGCATCCCTCCTTTGGTTGAGAATCGGATATTGATCATTGAATTGGTGACGCACGGACCGCAGTGTAAAGGCTTTTTGAATGCAATCAACGCACAAGCACCATCTGTTTCATATCGGTGAACGAGCCTGTGGTCAGTCTGTACATGTAAACGCCGCTTGCTAATCCTGTTGCATCGAACGTTACGCTCTGCGTTCCCGCCGGACGTTCTTCATTCACCAGCGTTGCGACTTCACGACCCAGCACGTCGTATATCTTGAGAGACACAAACCCTGCTTGACGTGCGGGCAGGGAATAGCGGATGTGTGTGACGGGGTTAAACGGATTTGGATAGTTTTGATGAAGTGCGAAGGTCCGCGGTGCGTCGCGCCCATCTTCGCCGACACTTACAAGTAATGAATCCGCTCTGAGTCGTACGATGGAGAAATTTCCTTGCGACCCGGTAGTACCCGTGTAGCTACCCACCCAACATGCACTAAACTCATTGCCGTATCCGCTGGCTGACGTTGAAATCGCGTCCACGCTCCGAGACGTGCCCGTGAAACCGTTCTGACGAATCTCGATGAGCAAATGTCCCCCGGTATATAGCCATGGCGTGAACGTGATTTCCGGGCCCCACTCATTCGGGTTACCCCCGAATACGTACGACCCTGTTGCGATTGCCAGACTGTCGAAGCGAACCCGCGTTTGAACACCAACGACATTTTGTGCAAACGTGAGACTGCGATTGGCTGGCGGTACGCTGCCGCTGAGGTACACATCATAGTTGGCATATGTGACGCCGGCTGTTGGCCACGCTGCGGTTGCTGATGTCGGAAGTCTCCAGCTGAATGCGGCGATCTGCTTGCCGACAAGTGCCGTCAACAACGTATCATGGATCAGCATCTGATATGTTCGCTGGGTGTTGGCGAGCGGGCCGGTGAATGTGACACCACCACCAATACTTGCATAGGCCGGGGGGATAACGTGTAACACCAGACTCGCATCCGAGGGGGGCTGTACAGAACCCGGGGTCGTCTGGACAAACGTCTCCTCGACGGGTGTTCCCGGTTCAATTCCACTCTCCGTCTGAGCGAACAGCACAAACGGAAAAAGACCGATGGCCAAAACAAGAACAAATGTCTTCATGAAAACCTCACTGATCAGTTGGTGTAAAGCACTTTTCGCTTAATCCACTCCTCACCCTGTTGCCACAGATTCCTCCTTCGTAAGCCAGCTTTTGATCCGGTTGCCTTCGCGTCAGATCTTTCTCCAAACGTTATCGCAGCAGGACCATCTTTTTCATGGCGCTGAACGAGCCTGTGGTCAACCGGTACATGTACACGCCGCTCGCCAATCCTTTCGCATCGAACGTTGCTTCGTATGTACCGGCAGAACGTTCTTCATTTACCAGCACTGCAACCTCTCTTCCGAGCAGGTCGAACACCGTAAGCGTCACGCGTCCGACCTCTGATCTCTGACTTCTGACCTCTGGTAACTGGTATCTGATCACTGTTGTTGGATTGAATGGATTCGGATAGTTCTGTTCAAGTGCAAACCGTTGGGGGACCGTCCCATCCTCATCAACTCCCAAAGTCGCTTTGATCTGAATCCACTTTTGCTTGGCGGCATCGGCGTTGGCTTGAACGTCTGCAAGAGTTGTCCCCCCAATCGCCGCGAAAGCAACGCGCTGCATTTGTCCGGCTGGAATGTTGAACGGACCGGTCGAGATCACGCTGTGAATGTCTCCCGGACCCACTACCGCAGACGCGGTTCCTCCGCTGATCCAACTGTACTTCGATGCTCTATCGACCGTCAGAGCTGTTGTGTTGAGAAGACCTCGCACACTCCCTGCTGTATCGAAGGCACGCATGCCGATGTATGGTGCCGTCGCAGAACTTCCGTCCCACGCGTATGCGAGGCTACGCGTTGCATCGTAGCCTGTCCTATTCTGTTCATAGGCAGCGATGTCCCAATCGAAGAACTGCCCGATGTACAGGCCGGCGATGGCGCTTCCAGAAATATTCTGAACATCGTAACGGACAATCACGTAATCATCATGCGCCTGATCCGTAAACTCGTATGAGTATTGGTTCACCTTCACACCAATGCGGTTTGCGATCGGGGCCGATGAGTCGCTGTACACCGTCGCGCCGTCCTGATTCGAAATAACACCCGGACTTGTAAGCTGATAGATCTGACGCGAGAGCATGTCCGCATCTTGCGTGCCGGTCGCGTTGCGCACGTTGTTGACGAGCTTCGTCGCCGACGTCCCAATAATCAATCCTCCCTCAAACAAATGATTGACGCTCGTCGCCGGATACTTGAATCCTTCACCCTGCGTGTTGGTGGAGAAATCGTTGAACCCGATCCGTCCATTGTTCGTCATCGTTGTGACAACGTTGTTGATGTTATGAGTTTGGAATGTCGGGTTGACAAGAATCGTAAACCATTGATAATCATTGTAGGTTCCATCGGACAGCACCAACTTCATCGTCGCAAGATGACCCGAGGGGACACCGGCGGCGATTTGAATGCGAAACGGGTTTGCTGTGTTGCGGCGCGACGCGAGTGTGCCCAATGCCCCTAGATTATATGCGCCGGCAGTGATGGTGAGATACGCACTTGACGTTGTGAGTGTCACGTTTGCATTCGACGTGGCCGCAAGATAGTTTGTGAATGTTACGAACACATCAATTGTCTCGTTCGGTTCGGGGTTGCCGTTGTTGTTGCCGCCCGACGAATCGCGGATAACAATGTTGCTCCCCCGCAGTGATGGTGGATTTTCCGTGAGTGCCCGCCATGCATTGACGCGTCCTTTGCCCATGAGATCGGTGTACGATGGGTTCGAACCATTGATGTTATCTGCCGTGACGCGCAGTCTCTCTCCTACCTGCTGTGATGTGAAGGATGGATTTGCCGCTTTGATCAATCCGGCAACACCGGCGGCGTTCGGACTGGAGAACGACGTGCCGTACTGTCCGCCGTAGGTTTGCGAGTATGCGGTCGTGCGAACATTCTCACCCGGAGCCGCGACATCAACCGTTGGTCCGTAGCTTGAGAAGCTCGACTTCGCATCGGTTGTACCCGTGGATGCAACGGAAATCGTATTCAAGTACGCGGCCGGATATTGCGGAGTGCTCGTGCCAGAATTTCCGGCAGCAACCACAACCAACGCGCCTTGTTGCGTTGCCGCATTAATGAGATCTTGTTCGACTTGTGATCCGCCCGATCCGCCCCAACTGCAATTGATCACGTCGGCACCCATGAATGCCGCGTACGCGATACCCTGGTATCCGGCAATAATGTATGCAAGCCCGTTGTCTCGTGTGTCGTTGTCTGCGGCAGTCTTCACCGGAAGCAAGCGGCATTTGAATCCGATTCCTGCAACGCCGACACCATTGTTGGTAGACGCTGATGCGCAACCTGCCACTGAAGTCCCATGTGCAGTATTGGATCCGACCGGATTTGGATTGTTGTCAGGAACGACGTTGTTGTAATCGGCACCGCCGAAATCCCAACCCTGCCAGTCATCGACACAGCCGTTGCCATCATCGTCAACATTGTTCGTGCGCTTGTCGCGGCCCAGGCCGTCAGTTCCGTTCTCACCCGGATTGTGCCAGATGTTTGCTGAGAGGTCAACATGCCCGGT
>CAYJNF010000052.1:0-12646 GCA_964370915.1 uncultured Chitinophagales bacterium | reverse complement strand
GTCTCGCTCAGCGTGTTGTACTCGTGAATCAAATTCGGCGTGTTGCTCAACTCTTCGTCAATCCGCTTGATTTCGGCATCGATGGTATTTTGCTTTTTCGGCAAATGGAATGCGCGCACGTACGTCCCGACACCCACAATCAGCAGCAACAACACACCGAGAACGATACTATTACGAACTTTGTAAGACATAGTGTCCCTTTCCCGTCTTATTGATTCTGCTTGATGATCGTCGGCACTTCGATTTTGTACCGGTACACTGTTTCACCGCGGATCTCCTCCGTGGTGACTTCCTTGAGTTGCGAATTATCAAACAACGCGCTCATGCGCGGGATGCGCGAGCGGTTCACGGCAAAACCGTTGAGCGTTGCCTGGCCGCTCTCCTGCGTGATAAACTCCGTGACCCAGATGGAGTTCATGTCTTCCACGCCGTTGCTGAGCTGAGTGAATGCTTTGCTGAACTTGTCCGCGCCGGGAACGAGCGAGTCGTACAGAGCCATCGACGCGTTGTACTTCATCAACTGATCCTGCATCGCACTGATGGAATTCATGAGCGTCGTGTTCTCGCCGATCTGCGAATTCTTCACATCGAGCAACGACCGGCGCTCGGCGATGGCCTGACTCTTTTGCTGGATCTGTGTTGTGAAGAACAGCGTGGAACCGAAGATGGTCGCCATCAACACGTACCCGTGCCACGACAGCTTGAATACACGTTGCCCCTCCCGAATGTTGTCGGGCAGCAGATTGGTCCGGTAGAATTTTTTGTTCGAGCCGTCGATGAATCGCCATGCGACACCAATGGCAACAGCAAAGTCCGAAATCGTATCGTGCTGCTCTGGCGGCAATTTGCTGACATCGACCTTCGGGGTACGCAGATAGTCTACTTGCTGATCTGGCAGCAGCTGTTCCAGAAAATCCTTGAGCTCAATGCGACGGCTTTCACCGGCAAGAATAATCTTGCTGATCCGTTGGATGTTGAGATTGTCCTGCTCGAGCAGCAGACGGCTGTACACGGTGTTTTGAAGATTTGAAGAATCGTAACCCTCGCTCAGAATCGGGGCAAACTGGAAGAAATGATGCCCCCGCATGAAGATGAGCCGTGTAAATTCTACACCGACATAAATAATTACCGAGACTTCTTCCGGCTCAAGATCATAATTCATCTTCACCATGTTCATCAGTGCGATGTCTGAGCTATCGATGCCCGCAATCGTCGGCAAATGGTTGCCCAGAAATCCCTTGATGTTTTCAAGATGGTTGATCAGCGAAAGGCCTTCTTCGCGAACAACGCACAGCAAATTGCCGTCTTCCGTAACGATGGAATCAACGGCATCGGGCGTCGGTTGAAACGTCCGAACGTTTTTCAGCTCTTCAATCAGGCGGCTCTTGAGCTTCTTCCCCTTAAGTCCAAAGTTACTTTCGATCGGATGGTAGTAGATCGATGGCTCTGAGACGCAGTAGGCAAGGGAGTAGCTTTTGGGTTTGTATTGCGAGAGCAAGCCAAGCAGCACGGCATTATTGTCCTCGTTGCCACTCATGACCGATGGTTCGGACACTTGCACTTCGGGCATGGCGAAGGGATCTTTTTCGTCGATAAGGGCGTTGGAAGCCTCTACCATTTTCCGTTCTTCGAGTTTCGAGACCAACGTGGCTGACCGCAGATCCTCCACAACAAGTCGCTTTCCCTTCTTGCTGACGCGGGCGAGCTTCACGTCCAGGCCGTCTACAAACAAGCCAATGACCGACTTTTTCCTACCAATCGTAGCCATAACCACGCTTTCCAAAATGGTGACTATTATTACTCATGTGGCTGCTGATCTCGTTCAATCGCTCAGTCTCCGATCACATTCGAGTTGAGTATTTGTTGCAAACGCCGCTTGTTGTTCGCGTTTACCATTGCAGCCTCAAGCGAGATTCTCTTCTGCAAGTACAGTCGCTTCAAATCCTGTTCCAAAGTTACCATGCCGATATCGCTCGATTCTGCCATCATCTGATAAATCTCGCCCGTGTTGTTATTTTTGATCGCGGCCCGCACGGACGGGATCATTAACATTATCTCTTTGGCAAGGACCAGTTTTCCTTCCAGAGTGGGAATGAGTTTTTGAGAAAGTACGCAGCTTAGCGTATCCGCGAGACGAAGCCGGACGCGTTCCTGTTCGATGGGCGGCACTTCGCCGATAACACGGTCGATCGTTTCCACAGCCGACGCGGTGTGCAGAGTGGAGAACACCTTGTGCCCGCTATCGGTGATCTCGAGCGCGGTAAGAATCGTGTCGGGGTCGCGCATTTCTCCAATGACGATGATGTCGGGATCCTGACGCAGCGCCTGCACCGCACCCTCCTTGAATGACAAGACGTCGCGCCCCACTTCCCGATGACGAATGATGCACCGGTCGGGCTTGTGCACATACTCAATGGGAGATGAAATCACAATCACGTGGGCGTCGACCGAGTGATTGTTCGCGTCGATGATGCTATCGAGTGTCGCACTTTTCCCCGAGCCGGTGATTCCGGTAACAAGCGTCAGTCCTTGGGTGGAGTGAGACAGGCTCAGTGCCTTCGTGACGTTGGGATGGAGTTCAAGATTTTTGTACGGCCGGACAGTCGCATTAATTGCGCGCATGTTCAGACCGAGCTGATCGAGATCAAAATACGCGTCGGCGCGAAACCGGTACATTGCATTGTCATGAGTGATGGTGTACGAGAAATCGAGATTTCTATTCTCGTACAAAAACAACCGCTGCCGCTCCACAAGAATGCTCTGAATCAGAAGACTGCTCTCATCGGTGGTAAGCTGCGGCATGTCCAGGTCGGGTTTCTTGTCGCCGTACACGCGATACCATACCTGTCCACGTGTGCCAAAGCCTCCAAGGTCGATATCCGAAGCATTGGATTTCTGCATCCGCAGCAGAAGGGTATCCATGAGTTTGCGCAACGCGGAGCGTTCGGCCGGTGACAGCTTGCCGGCAAGATCGCCAATCAACATTTGCCGCTCCACGCCGGGGGCAGTCGCAGGGATGGATGCTGCAAGTTGTTTCAGTGTTTCAACGGCTGTTTCAATCATGTACGGTCCTGTGGTTGCCGGAGTTAATCTTCAGTAGTCACCGCTGTTATCTCTTCCAACGTCGTATCACCATTCTTAATCCGCTCAATGCCTGATCGGCGCAGTGTCCACATACCATCGCGGATTGCCTGCACCCGAATGGATTCTTCATCAACCTCCGCGCCAGATTTGACGATGAGGCCGCGAATCTCTTTGGTGAAGAATAGCGCTTCATGAATCGCCGCTCTTCCCTTGTATCCGCCAGTGCACTGGTCGCTTCCTACTGCTTCGTAGATCAGGTGTTCATCGAGATCGTCGTCCGTGAACCCAAAACGCCTGTACACTTCACGATCCATGTCGTCGGGCAGGATTGGCTTCTTGCAATACTTGCACAGTGTGCGGACGAGACGCTGTGCGACAATAACGTTGATGGCATATGCAATCAGGAATGGTTCGATGCCCATCTTGTACAAACGCGATATTGCGCTCGGCGCGTCGTTCGTGTGCAGTGTTGAGAATGTCAGGTGACCGGTGTTGGCAAGCTTGATCGCGATTTCCGCCGTTGTTTTGTCGCGCATCTCACCCACCAGCACGATGTCGGGATCATGCCGAAGGATGCCACGGATGGCGTTGTCAAAATTCATTTTCGGCCCGATCTTCAGTTGGCGGGCGCCGCGGATGATATACTCCACCGGTTCTTCAACGGTCAGCACGTTCACGGTCGGATCGATCACCGCGTGCAGCGCGGCAACGAGCGTTGTACTCTTGCCGCTTCCTGTGGGACCCGTAAGGATGACAATACCTTGCGGCCTGTTGATCGCCTTCTTGAAGAACTCCATTGTCGGACCCTGCAAGCCGAGCTTGTTCAGGTCGGTAATCACCTTGCGATCGTCGAGCACACGAATAACAATGCTCTCATACTTGTGTTTGAACTCCGTGCCGACCATCGGCATGATAGAGACTCGGAACCGGATCTGGTGATCGTCAATCACGCGCTGAATGAAACCATCCTGCGACGCTTCACGTTCAAACCGGTCAACGTTCTTCGCGCGATCCTTGACCACTGCGGCAACGGCCTCGGGCAACGTATTCTCCTGTACATGCCAGAGCTGCAGGCTTCCATCAAGGCGAAACCAGAATTCCGTCCTGTTGCCTTCCTTGGGAACAATGTGCACATCGCTTACTCCCTGCCGGACGGCTTCAACGAGACAGCCTTCAATCAGGTTAACAAGAGCACTCTTGCTGATTTCCGCTTCGAGGATATCCTCGTCAACAACCGCCTCTTCTTCCTTGACATCGAAACCATTGCCGGAGTTTGTTTCGAGCAAACGCAGAAACTCATTCTCGACCGGAACAACCTGCTCCTGCAACTTGTCCACCGACGTGAAGCGACAGTATGCGACTTCGTATTTTTTCGCGTTGAAGTTTCGGGCCACCAACGGGATGCGACGGTCGGTCGGATCGGCGGCGATGATGATTAGCTTCTCCGGCTGACGCTCATCGAATTTAAGAGGAAGCATCTTCGCGTCCACCATCATCGACCGGGCATTCTCCGGCATTGTTTCGACAAGCTTGCGGATAAAATCGATGCGGGATTTATCAAGAATTTCGTCGTCGAGCTTGAGTTCGCGAAACGCATACAGCTCGGCAACTTCTTTGAAGACTAAATCATGGTCGGCGTTAAAATCGTAGACGAGGATCTGGCCGAGGTTGCGGCGATTCTTTTTTCCCTCAGACTCTTTGACCTTGAGCGATTTTTCCAGCGTCTCATAGTCAATGATCCCTTTCTTAAGGAGCGTGAACCCTATCTTGTCGGTTATGTCAACTGATGGCATTGCATTCTCTTATGGGGGCTCGAGAGTGACATCTTACGTCCTCGTGTTTTCCACCACCGGGACATTGACTCCAAGCGCCGGGTTCTTTGGCCGAACGGTTGCCGTTTCCGACGACACAATCGTTAATGCAGTCAGCACCACCATGATAATCATGGAGATGATTACCTGAATGTAGTCGATTGCGTTGCGCATCTTGTATGAGGTTTCCTTCTCATAGTATTCGGCAAGCTGCAAGGCAGTATGTTTTACGGTTCCGGTTTCGGCCCCCGAGTGAAACCGCGACAGAGCGGTCTTGGTGAACACTCCGGCCGCCTCAAACGCCTCCATAATGCCGGCACCTTTTTGCGTCATGAGCGGCAAGGCAACGGTCTTGATCTGATGTTCCATGTATTTGTTGCCGCACGCCTCTGAGGCCATGCGAATGACTTCGATATTTTCGCCGGCTCCGCTGTAGAGTGCGTAGAACACGCGACAAAAAATTTCGATGTTGCTCTTGTGCAGCAACGAACCGATGATCGGGACCCTCCACACATACTTATCAAGAATAAACCTCCCTTTTTCCGTGGTGAAGAACCTTACGGCGACAACCAGAGGAATGAAGGTTGCCAACAGGAGAACGCCAATGTTTTCAACAAGAAAATCGGAGAAGGCCATGGTCGCGGCCGTCATCGGGGGTAGCGGAATGCCAAACTTTCTGAACAGACCGGCCGTCGCAGGAAAGATGTATCCGACATAATACACCACAGCGCCGAACAACACCACCAGTGTTACCAGCGGCATGATAAGCGCGCTCTTCAGGTTCTTCTTGAATTCTGCTTGTCGTTCAAGAAACTTTGCTGTGCTCTCGTAGATCTCGGCCATATTGCCGCTCTTGGAGGCAAGGCCCAGCATATGCGCGGTGAACCGGCCCAACACGGCCTCGTGCTTTGTGAATGCACGCTCGCTGTCTTTTCCTTGTTTGAGTTCCGCATTAATGTCTTTGATCGTATCGCGAAGCAACTTGTTCTGAATATCGTTGACGAGCAACTGCATGATTTCGTTGAACGGAAGTTTCTGCCGGATCAGGTCGGCGCTCACCCGAACGAATGTCACGATCTCGGTCGAAGGGGGCTTCATGCGGAAATCAAGCATTCGCTTCTGCACGCGAATGACGCGATACCCCATCTTCTGCAGAGCTTCTTCAACTTCTCCTTTGGTGAACGCTTTCTGTTCGCCGTTGATGGGTTTGTCGGTGCCACGCTGAACGCGATACACCCACGTCGCCCGCGGCAGTACATTGAGCAGCTTAAACTTTCGCTGTGATGCCATGAGCGAAGCTTTCTGCTTCGCGCCCTTTAGAGACTCTGCTTCAAGAATTCCCTGCAGCGGCTTGCCGTCTCCTGTGACACCTTCGATTCTAAACTCTGCCATACGTGTCGTCCGTTCACATAAGAAAGTTCATCGTACACAATTCAAAGGGCATTCTCCCCCGCATGTCCACTGCAAGTCTCACTAAGTCCCCCACCTAGCAAAACACATATGGAACATACGGAGGAGCGCCTATTTTCAAATTCTTAATCCGTGGCCGACCGAAAAGACGATGTCGAATAAACCCGACTTTGCGTCTTCTAGTTCACTGTGATCACCAACGTGCTATCGGGCCACACTTTTGCTTGCACCTTCACAGGGGTCGATCCATCATTTCCATTATTGGTTCCGATGCCAGTAAGCGTAACGAAAGCGTCGTCCGCCGAAACGGGGTCAGGCGTGAGTTGGTACACGCCATTCGCGTTTGATTGGATTTTTGTAAGCTTGGCAAGCGTAAGTCCGTTAAACGAATGCTCGCCTCCACCTAGAATCCTCGGACGCCGGTAGTATTTCTGAGCCTGCACAGCGAAGTGCACCAGATCATTGGAGATTGAATCACGGTTCGTCGCGCCAGCTTGGTCCTTGAACATGTCCATGCCCACAGCAACCATAATGCCTATGAGCACAACACCAACGACAATTAATAACAGCTGTTGCGACCCCATTGCGAAACCCTATACAAATATTCTTCTGTTGGCGTACTTGCTACTGCGATTGTTTCGGAACTCCCGAAAACACTTCGGACTTCCCGGTAAGGGAAGCCCGAAGGAAAACGACTGCGTTAGTTGGACTGGGTCACGTACGTGCTATCCGACATAACCTTCATCGTCACCAGGATGGAGGTACCGTCGGTCCCCTTCTCCGTACCTGTGCCAGTTATGGTAACATCGGCTGCGTTCACTGTACCCAATGCGTAAACACCGTTTGCATTGGAGGCCTTTGAGGTCAGTTTTGCCAAGGTCACTCCGGTAAAGCTATTGCCGCCGCCACCGAGCGCCAACGGACGACGATAGTATTGCTGCGCGCGTGATGCGAGGTTCACAAGATCATTCGTTACCGCGTCACGGTTTGCGGACACTGCGTTATCCTGGAACATTGTGATACCGACTGCCACTGCGATACCGACAACGATCACACCGAGGATGATGAGAAGAAGTTGTTGCTGGCCCATTGTGTATCTCCTTTAGTTGATTGTGATTGGGTGATTCTGGTTTCTGTTTCTATCTGTTTTGTATCCACTTATTGCTCAAGCCACATGCCAAACAACGACAATTCAAAATTCTCTTCGTTTATCTGTTTTCATTTTCGCGGGAGGAAACTTTAACTTCATCATTGTCATTTTTTCCACTCAAAACGTCAATCGATGGTCGTAGCGCTCACAACTTCGTCGACACTAGAGACGCCCCTTTTTGCCAGGTCAAGTCCGGTGCGACGAAGTGTGCGCATACCATTCCGGATTGCTGCGCGGGTAATCGCCGCCGTGTCAATTCGTTCACCGCTGCTGAGAATAACTTCACGGATCTCTTCGGTAACATACAATGTCTCATGAATTGCATGTCGACCCTTGTATCCTCCGACGCAGTGCTGGCACCCCACCGGCTCATACAACCGAAGGTCGGCGAGTTCTTCTTCCAGGAAGCCGTATTTCACGAGCACGGCTGCATTCTTGTTCGCAGCAGGACGACGACATTTCTCACAGAGTTTTCGCACCAGGCGCTGCGCGACCACCACCGTCAACGCCTGCGAAATCAGGAACGGCTCAACACCGATCTTGAACAACCGCGAGACAACAGTCGCAGCGTCGTTTGTGTGCAACGTGGAAAACGTCAGGTGCCCTGTGTTCGCGAGCTTGATGGCAATGTCCGCCGTTGTGCGATCGCGAATTTCGCCGACCATGATGATGTCCGGATCGTGACGAAGGATTGCACGAATCGCGTCATCGAACGAAAGTTTGTGATTAAGCTTCACCTGGCGCGCTCCTTCGAGCAGATACTCCACCGGGTCTTCAACAGTAATCGTGCAGAGCGATGGATCCATGACCGACCGCAGAGCCGCAACCAGCGTTGTGCTTTTACCGCTTCCCGTGGGACCGGTAAGAATAACCAGGCCATGAGGCTTGCTGATTGCTTCCTGAAATTTTTCAAGCGAGTACGCGTCAAGTCCAATGGATTCGAGCGAAACGGATGCGCTTGCGTCTTTGAGAATTCGAATGACAACGGATTCGAACTTGCCGCTCATCTCTTTCGACATGATTGGAAGGGCGGACATGCGGAATCGAATCATCTGGTCGTCGATGACCTTTTGTGCCTGACCATCCTGGGCCGCCATGCGTTCAAAGCGATCAAGCCCGACACCGCGACCTTTCACCACGGCAACCACCGCCTCGGCCCTCGTGTCTTCGATGGTGTACCAGGGCGTCAGCAAGCCGTCGATGCGAAGACTCACTTCCGTTTTGCGTGCCCCCTTGGGCACGATGTGGATGTCGCTTGCCCCCACGCGTACTGCGTCGGTAAAAATATTGTTGACGAGATTCACTAACTGGCTTCGATCGATCTCGCGGTCGAGTACAACGTCGAGCTCTGCCTCATTCTCTTCAAAGAACCCTTCGCCACCGGATGTTGCTCCCATGGCAACAGAGTTCCGCTGTTCCGAGATCTGGCGCCAGAACTCGTCCCATTCACTTTCTTTCAGGTAACAGATTTCATGTTTCGTATAGGGAAACGCGCGGGCAACCTCACTTGCTTCCCGATCGGTCGGATGGGGTGTTACGACCAGTATCTTGTCCGGAGCGCCTTCTGCAGTTTCGAAAGGAAGAATCTTGTGTCGCATGGCGAGACGATACGTTGGGCCCGCCAGGCCTTCGATCAATTTCATGATCGTCTGCGGATCAAGCCTGCGGACGCTTCGCTCGTTGACGTCAATTATCCGGAATGAGTAGAACTGGGCGAGTTCTCTGGAGAGGACGTCCTTTGCAACCGCGAATTCATCGGCCAGGACATCGACGATGCGACGCTTTTCGGTCCCTTTCTGATCACGCAGATAGTCAGAGGCATCAGCCGCAACTTTATCATTAATGATGCGATTGCGCACAAGATGATCGAGAAACGCCGATGCATACCGTTTCTTTTCGAGCGGCTGCATCGGTTTCGACTCGGGCTTCGATGTCGGTGGTTGCTGCGTGCTCATCCGTTTTTCATGCCTGGATGGAAATCTCAATCTTCTTTAGGGTCGCCATGATTTCGGAGACCGGTGTCGTTTTGCTGATGAAAAAATCGACCGACGAATCGTTTAATGCCGCTTGCGTATAGGGATCGTCATATCCCGACATAAAAATGAAAGGGAGTTCGCTCCTGCCCAGGAATTCGCGTACATAGCTGTGAAACCGCACTCCATCAAGCATCGGCATGAACACGTCGGAGATTATGGCATCCACTTCTTGTTCTTCAAGAAGTTCTCGCGCAGCTTTTCCATCCTGTGCAACGAACGGCGTGTGACCATGCCCGTTCAGCAATTCGATCATGACCTTGAGGAAATCCTCATTGTCGTCAACAAGAAGTACTTTCATCTCGCCCTTACCTGTAATCGCTTCTATGACATGAACCTGATGACCCTGTTCGTACAAAGGTTACGCCAAGAAACGATCCCTCAAAAGGCGAAGATAATCAGGGAGGGAAATCAGGGACGAGGCAATTTTTTCCGTTGTCGGAAGAAATTCGATTGTAGTCTCTACAAAGCAAGGAACGCAGGTATCCGGCCGAGGCGCTACCCAGAATGAGACGGCAGAGTGGGTGGTAGAGAAATGAGGTCTGGGTGGAAACAAAAAGGCCACTGCAATGCCTGAGCATTGCAATGGCCAGAACCTAGCGCGTGCAGAATCAGATGTGGGCCCTGTAGGGCTCGAACCTACGACCAGCGGATTATGAGTCCTGCTTGGGCAGGCGCACACGCCCAAAACAAGCCGCATTCGCCAATTCCTGAAAAAAATTCCGTCTGAAAATGGCGTCCGTGGTTACATTTTGGTTACATCGTTTTCCGTGTGCTTCTGTTTGTATTGACATGCTTCCATCGTGTCGGGTCGTCGGTAACAAATATGTTAGAGCGTTGCCTAACGGAAGCAAATGTATTACAACGAAAGCGAACATACAAGTGCAGTCAATAATTTTCAATCGATCACGCGGCCACCATCTTACTCGAAACAAACTCCTTGGCAAGCGCGTTACGTTGCTCATCGGTCAACTCATCCTCGGATTGATTTGTCGGGTGACCGGCGAGATATTGTTCGATGGCCCCACGGTGAAAGAAGTGTAGGTTACCAATTTGCCTATGCGGAACATCGTCGAGATGCCGATACAGCCAGCTGACACTTACCCTCATAAACGCAGCCACCTCTTTCACGTTCATGATAGGATTTGCTACTTGGGGTACTTGCTCCAAAACAACTCCTTTCTGATTGTCTAGTCCAACGTCTCACGGTGAGACGCGACGCTAATCCGCTTCGGCCGCTTCGGTGACTCTAGCTACCGGTTCATTGGACGTCTCGATCCGGTTAAGCCACTCGCGGAGCGCAGGTTTGTAAAACAGATGCAGAATCCCAACTGTTCTGTGGGGAATCTCGTCAACGTGATTATACAGCCAAGACAAACTAACTCCCAAAAATTCGGCTGTCTCCCTTGCACCGATAACATCTTTTTCTTGCTCTTGCGCCAAAACAATTTCTCCTTTTGTTTAACACGTTGAACGATTAGGCTACGGCTAATGAGAGTTCGGAATGTCTTCGTTTCCTCACGAAGAAGTCGGTCGCTATCATCGCACTCCGAATCTCCGGATTGGATTCGGTACATACGTCAAGGTAGTCGCAAAGCGAGCATCCCATTTTCGACGGCGTCCGGAACACAAAGGTACAGCTGGTAATTTCACGATAGATCTGATCGAGATACTGCCGGTATTCTTCTATCTGTTCGGCAGCTCGCTCGACGTAGATACGCGACATATAGAACTCGGGGCGGGATTGATAGTCATGAACAACACGCTCGCAATACTCCTCAAGCGTTTCCTTCTTGGTCTGACCAATGCTCGGCGTCCTGATAGACGTTCGGATTCCACCGCTGAATTCTCGGTTGAACCGGAGCCCGGCTACCAGGCAATAATGTGAGAACTGATCATCGATCTTCAGCAACTTGTTGTCAGAGTCGGAGAAACTTTGAACAGTCTTCAAGTCGTGAATCCAATAGCGACCACCTTCCAACACGACGGCATCAATCTTCGCAGCAAACTTTTTTTGTTCTGCTTCAGTTGAAATTGGACTTATGAAAGGGTAGAATATAGAGAACCCACAATCACAAGGAGTCCATTGTATGGAACGACCACACATCACCGCCGAGACCAAAGCAGAGATCCTTCGGGAGCTTTTGGAAAACCAAGTATCCGCTGCCGAGCTCAGCGATCGGTACAAAGTGAATGTGAATTCCATTTACAATTGGCGCAAGCAACTGTTCGAAGCAGCGACCGAGATCTTCAGCGGAAAACGACACGAGAACTCGCAGAAGGACCAAGCGGCGCTTGCTGTGCTTCGTGAGCAACTACGTGACAAAGACAGTCTCATCGCCGAGTTGGCGCAAGACAATATCGCACTAAAAAAAAGATCGAATGGGATGAAGTGAACGGTCATTGGGTGAAACCGGAAATCCGCGATGCCATCGTGCAGTACATTATCATGATTACCCAACGGACACATATTCCCTTGAAACGTGTTCTCCAGTGGGTCGGACTGAAGAAGTACAAGTATCAACACTGGCGTAAGCGTCTGGGTGAGGCCAACAAGCACAACGGAAAAACTCCTCGCGCTACATGGCTTCTTCCCTGGGAGCGTGAGGCGATCGTTGAGTATTGCCGCCACCATTCCAGTGAGGGGTACCGACAGTTGTGCTATCGGATGCTTGATGAGAATGTTGTTGCCGTCAGTCCATCGAGCATCTACCGTGTACTGAAAACTGAAGGGCTGCTCAATCGCTGGAATGTCGTAAAATCGGGCAAAAAAGAAGGGTTTGATCAGCCTCAGCGCATTCACGAACACTGGCATACGGACATCAAGTACGTGAACTTCCATGGGACATTCTTGTTTCTGATCAGCGTCATCGATGGTTTTTCCCGCTACATCGTGCATCATGAAGTACGCATGAGCATGCAGGAGTATGATGTGCAGGTGACTATCGAACGTGCGTTGAACCTCTTTCCGAGATCGTCACCGCGCATTATCAGTGACAATGGAACCCAGTTCGTCGCAAAAGATTTCTCAGAATTCATCCGGCTCAAGGGACTCGAGCATGTGCGAACCTCGATCCGATATCCTCAAAGCAATGGCAAGATCGAGCGCTTTCACAAGACCATCTCCAACGAATGCTTACGCACACAGAGTTTTCTTG
>CAYJNF010000051.1:0-12765 GCA_964370915.1 uncultured Chitinophagales bacterium | reverse complement strand
ACCCATTACAAGCGGAGTTCCCATGGCTTCCCATTATGAAACCAAAGATCTTGCAAAGTTCGGCGACATTGGAAAAAACCAGAAGCATCTGTGGGATAAGTTTATCGCGTGGTACACCGAAGCCACGGCAACAGAAGGTGCGCTGACCAAGCGCGAGAAATCTCTTATCGGTTTGGCTGTTGCTCACACTGTGCAATGTCCCTACTGCATCGATGCGTATACAAACCAGTCCCTGGAGACCGGAGCAAATATGGATCAGATGACGGAGGCACTGCATATCACAGCGGCTGTTCGAGGCGGTGCGTCGCTCGTTCACGGAGTGCAATGCCGCAATATCGTGGAACGCCTCACGATGTAGGCCGGTTGTCAGATGTGGAATTGTTCTTTAGCCTTCAGCAACACTTGAGAAAAGGGTTTCCTATGGAGTTTGAGGCAAAACTGTCGGAACATCGCATGAACCTGACGCCGCTACGCGTTGAGACGCTGCAGGTGAATGTCGGTAAGCTGTGTAATCAGGCCTGCAAACACTGCCATGTCGATGCCGGACCGAAACGGACCGAGATGATGACTCGTCAAGCCATCGAGCGTTGCCTCGAGATCCTCGCGCGTTACCCGCAAATAGCAAAGCTTGACATAACGGGAGGCGCTCCCGAACTCAACAACGACTTCAACTTCCTTGTTGTCGAAGCTAAGAAATTGGACAAGCACGTCATGGTCAGACACAATTTTACTGTAGCGCTTGACCCGCATCCTCTTGATGGGAGAAGCATGGAATATCTGCCTGAATTCTTTGCAGAGCATCAGGTTGAGGTCATCTCATCCCTGCCATACTTTCAGGAACATGAAACTGATTCTCAGCGTGGGCAAGGCGTCTTTCAGAAGAGCATTGAATCCATGCGCCGACTCAACGCACTCGGTTATGGAAAGAAAGGCTCTGCGCTTGTTTTGAATCTTGTCTACAATCCTGTCGGCGCGTACCTGCCACCTGATCAATCCGCAATTGAGAGTCAATTCAAAGCTGAACTGCGAAAGCGCTATCGTCTGGAGTTCAATGGTCTGTATGTCATGACGAACATGCCGATCAATCGTTTCAAGCATTTTCTTGAACGGGCAGACTTGTACGACATGTACATGACAAAACTCGTCAACGCATTCAATCCCGTTGCTGCCGAAGGTATCATGTGCCGCAGTATCATCAGTGTAGGTTATGATGGGACGCTGTATGACTGCGACTTCAATCAGATGCTGGAGTGGCGGGTCAATCATGGAACTCCGAACACGATTTGGGATTTCGACCTCGACAAACTGATAGCAAGGAAGATTGTCTTCGGCGACCATTGTTTTGGCTGCACGGCCGGAGCAGGCAGCAGCTGTGGAGGGGCAACGGCGTAGTCCTTTCGGACCAAAGCCCAATAGCAGTTCAAGCTTTTCCTTTCTTCGCGAAGTCGGTATCTTATGGCGCAAGATCCATTCACCACTCTCCGGATGTGAGAATTTGACTTGAACGACGCCGAACTTCAGTACTACTACGTTGGATTGTTTCGCGTCCTCAAGCGATATCGCACGACGTCCATTCTGGGATGGACAGTTGTGTTTGTCGCCTGCGGGAGTATTCCATTCGGATGGAATCTCGAAAGGCCCACGGGTTTCATAGAGGTTGCACTCACAGTGTTGACAATCCTCTCGGGACTTGCTGTTGTGTGGCAGAATATTTCCGCACTTGAAGAATATGTGCGGATTCCATTTCCATTCGCTCCTGAGACGGACGAGGCAAAGGCGATGTTCATTGCCGACATTCGTGCCCTTTTGAAGGACATTGATGATGGTGGCTGGCAGGAAGCGTATGCCGCTGTCGGTCGACTGAAGGAGCTTCAGACAAAGTACGGATTGCCGGAACTGGAGCCAAAGAATCGTCATTAGCCACAGAGTCACAGATTCACAGAGCCACGGAGTGTGCTTCATCCCAAGTAACCTCTGTGCCTCGATGACAAAAGAACTTGGATTTTCTGAATACACTATGAGGAGCGTTATGTCGAGAGTGAAAGAGTTCAATGATTTCCGCACGAAAATGAATGATCGTATTCTGTCTATCGAGAATCGTCCCATCAAGCGCTTCTTCGGTGTCGATACGTTGACATACGAACCGGGTGCGCTCGACGCAAAGACGAAGGAGATGCTTGGCCTTGTGGCTTCGATGGTATTGCGCTGCGACGACTGCATTGCCTATCACGTGCAGCAATGCAAGAAGGAGAATGTGACCGATGAGGAGATGTACGACATCTTCAGCGTCGCGCTTGTTGTCGGCGGGTCCATCGTGATTCCTCATCTGCGCCGGGCAGTTGCGTTCCTTGATGAGTGTAACGAACTTCAAAAGAGTCAAGGGTAATTTCCACGTTTCGATGGTCAAATGGAAAAGCGCGAACACGTTCCGGTCAGAAAGCTTGTCCTCGTTGCCGTCTTTGGCATAGCCTTCGCGTTCGTCGAGTCGAGCGTGGTTGTGTATTTGCGGGCACTGTACTATCCTCAAGGATTCTCTCTTCCCCTCAAAGCCATCAGCAACGAACATCTCGTTGTTGAGTTGTGTCGTGAAGCGGCGACGATTATCATGCTGCTCACAATCGGCTTCGTCGCCGGCCGAAAAGGGTGGCAACGCTTCGGCTATTTTCTTCTCGCATTTGGAGTGTGGGATATCTTCTACTACGTCTGGTTGAAAGTGATGCTCAACTGGCCATCGTCAATTCTCGACTGGGATATTCTGTTTCTGATTCCGCTTCCATGGATTGGGCCAGTCTTATCGGCAGCAGCAATCGCGCTGCTGATGTTGGTCTGCGGTGTCGACATTGTGGTTCGCATTTCACAACAAAAGCACTTTTCTCCTACTCTCGTCAGTTGGGGAGCGGCAACCGTCGCAACAGGGATCATCCTCTTTTCGTTCATGTCCGACACCGATGCAACGCTGAAAGGAAACATGCCTCGTCCATATCCGTATGAGCTTCTTGTTGTCGGTGTGCTTCTCTACCTCGCTGGCTACATCATTGCGATTCGACCGGGAGGAATCAGCAAATCACCAACATGACCCCGCCTAATCGATCTCAAGAGCGGCAAGCGCAACTTCTGTTGTTGCTCGTAGTGTTCATCTGGGCGACAAACTATCCTATCGCAAAATTCGCGATCTCCAAACTTGATGTCTTCCTGTTCAATGGCATCCGCTTTGTTGTCGCGTCGGGCGTGTTGGCAGTAATGTTCTTTTCCCGTTCTCCCTGGATTCCGGCCAACAAAGCGGATTGGCGAAAAATTCTTCGCGCGGGAATCATCGCCAATGTGTTCTATCAATCTGCATTCATCATCGGACTGAGCCTGACAACCGCTGGCAACTCCGCAGTGCTCATGGCGACATCACCTCTGTGGACGTTGTTTGTGAACGCCAAACTCCACAAGGAAAAAATCCAGCCGAACATGTGGCTTGGAATGGCGATCTCACTTGCCGGTGTACTCATGATTATTGCCGGAAGTGGCAGGAAGCTCGAATTTGGCACGTATGAAATCATAGGAGATCTTGTGTGTGTCACCGCGGCGATCTTGTGGGCGTTCAACACAAACCTGCAGAAGCCGCTCCTCGTTCATTACTCGCCGCTGCATCTTGCCTTCATCATGATTTCGATAGGCGCAATCGGCCTGACGATCACGGCCATTCCCTCG
Organism: uncultured Chitinophagales bacterium; assembly: GCA_964370915.1. Taxonomy (GTDB): domain Bacteria; phylum Bacteroidota; class Ignavibacteria; order UBA10030; family UBA6906; genus CAADGV01. Next base: position 9,066 of record CAYJNF010000051.1, on the reverse strand, counting down.
GCGGTCATGCTCGATTGGTCATCGATTGGGTGGCAATATTGGGCTGCGACAATTATCTCCGGAGCGCTCTCCATCGGAATTGCAAACGCAGTGTGGTCGCATGGTGTGCACCGCCTGGGTCCCGGACGGACGGGGAGTTTTAGCAATCTCGTCCCCGTTATCGCGCTCGTTACTTCTTCACTTGTGCTTGATGAGACGGTCTATCTGATACAGTTTGTTGGCTCGGCGTTCACAATTGCCGGCGTGTGGCTGGCACGACAATAACGAGTGGATGCGCACTGCCTGCTATCCGGCGCGTCTATCGAGCGGTTCAACCGTACAGACTGCGGCTGGTCGCAGCTACATGGCAAGTCGAGCTTCAATTCCCTACATTCTCGACACAAACGGGGCAGAGGCTGTTTCATTGAATGTTAGGGATTTTGATTCAGCAAGACTCCCGGTTTCTTGCAGCTGCGAAGGTTGAATGAAAGAAAACAAAACACCCTGGAAAGCGATTCTCGCGACATGGACTGCGTACGGTCTGTTCATGTCGACGCAATCGTATGTCGTGAGCATGAGGGCCGGACGTCCGGTCTCGATTACCTACGCGCTGCTGAACGACGTTACGTACGCGTACTGCTGGGCCTTGCTGACTCCCGTGATTCTGTGGCTGGCGCGCCGCTTCCCCCTCGAGAAACTTGCGCTCCTTAGGAATTTCTTTGTCCATCTCGGATTGAGTTTTGGGATTGCGCTCTCGCACAAATTCGCACACGGACTACTTCTCAGCGTGTATCGAATTTCCGTGGACGGCGTGGCGTTCTCGTGGGACTATCAGCTGCGGAATCTGATTTCGTATTTCGATTACGGAATTCCGTTGTATTGGATCGTTCTCCTCCTCAACTATGGCTACGACTATTATTCACGCTACCAGGAGAAGGCCGTTCGGGCCGCGCAACTTGAAACTCAGCTTGCACAAGCACAACTGCAAGCGCTGAAGATGCAGCTTCATCCGCATTTTTTGTTCAACACGCTCAACGCAATTTCGGTGTTGATACAGAAGGATCCGGAGTTGGCGAAGAAAACAGTGGGAAGATTGAGTGAGCTACTTCGCTACACGCTCGACAGTGCCGGTGCACAAGAAGTGACCTTACGGGAGGAGTTGGATTTTCTCGAACGCTACCTGCAGATCGAACAAACGCGGTTTGGAGACAGGCTGACAGTAAAAATCGACGTGGACGAAACAATCAGAGACGCTTCAGTCCCCAACATGATTCTCCAGCCGCTCGTCGAAAATGCCATCAAGCATGGAATTGCAAAGCGGCGGGGCGATGCGCTGATTGAAGTGAGTGCCAGACGGGAGAATGGCAGTCTGCGCCTCTGCGTGAAGGATAACGGTGCGGGACTAAACGCCAACGCCGAGAGCAAGGATGGCGTTGGCCTGTCGTCAACACGAGCGCGGCTGCGCGAGCTATACGGTGAGAAGCAGTCGTTTTCATTAACCGCGACGCCGGAAGGTGGAGCAGAGGCAATTGTCGAGTTGCCATTTACGACAACGGAACAGACTGGATCAAACTAGACAGTGGCGAACGTGATCCGAACACTGATCGTCGATGATGAACCTCTCGCACGCGAGGGGATTCGTCAGCAATTGCAGAGTTATCCTGACGTCGAGATTGTCGGCGAGGGGAGTGATGGCATTCAAGCCGTGGAGATGATCGAAAACGCCAAGCCTGATCTGGTGTTTCTCGACATTCAGATGCCTGAGCGTGATGGATTTGGAGTGATTGAAGAGATAGGCCCGGAACATATGCCTGTTGTTATTTTTGTAACGGCATACGACGAGCACGCTCTCCGGGCTTTCGAAATTCATGCTCTTGATTACTTGCTCAAACCGCTCGACCCTGAACGATTCAGAGAAGCATTGAGCCGTGCCAGGAATCAGCTTTCACTTAAACAGTCATCCGCTCTTAGCGATAAGCTCCTCAAGCTGATCGAGGGCACGCCCGCACGAAACCCATGCCTTCATCGGATTGCTATAAAAACCGCAGGAAAAGTCTTCTTCGTCAACGCACTCGACGTGGATTGGATTCAGGCGAATGGTGACTACGTGATGGTTCATGCGCAAGGAAAGAAACACCTCATCCGTGAAAAGATTAGTGACCTTCAGCGTAAACTCGATCCTCACCAGTTTATCCGCATTCACCGATCCTCCATTGTAAATATCGACAGGATCAAGGATCTTGAACCTCTGTTCTACGGAGACTATTCTGTGAACCTGAACGACGGAACGAAACTGACCCTGAGCCGTTCATACCGCGACATGGCGTTCACGCGACTGAATTTCAAACAGTAGAATCTGCATTTCGTCCTGCCTTCCAAGCAGTTCATCACACCGCTACGCGATTCAACGCATCTTTGTTTTAAACCTGCCGTATCTCAGTTAGATTCATCGCAGTATCCAACAATTCACATTCACCATGGAAGGACTGCGATGAAATACGTACTGGCCACAATTGCTTTGATGATCGTGCTTGTGTCGCAATCCCGCACACAGACCTTTACGCGCATCATGTCCGGTGCGATTGCCACCGATGTTGGCGCGTCGCGCAGCGTCAACTGGATTGATTACGACAAGGATGGCTATCTCGATTTGTTCGTCAGCAAAGGACTTGAAGGGGGCGACTTGAATCTTTTGTATCACAACAATCGGAATGACACATTCACGAAAATCACAAGTGATCCCATGGTCACGTACAGCCAACCGTACGACGGGGCATCGTGGGCCGATGTTGACGGCGATGGCGACCTTGATTGCTTTGTGGTCGCGTGGTACGACAGCAACAACACGTATTTCCAGAACAATGGCGACGGAACGTTCGGCCGGACAAACATCGGACAGCCAGTCGGCGACCGTGGTTTTTCCGAGACATGCAGTTGGGGAGATTTCGACAACGATGGGAAGCTTGACCTGTATGTCTCAAACAGCGGTTCACCGTCTCTCGGGGCGAAGCGGAACTTCCTCTACCGAAACACGGGAACCGGATTTGCAAAGATCGACACGGGAGCAATTGTCACGGACTCATACTATTCGCGTGGCGCGAGCTGGGTGGATTACGACAACGACGGTGATCAGGACATGTATGTCGTGAATGAACGGAATCAGGTGAAGAACCTTTACAAGAACATGCTGAAGGAAACCGGGAGTGCCTGGTTCGCGCGAATTCTCAGTGGACAGATCGTGACGGACATTTCATCTGCGTTGAGTGCAAGCTGGGGAGACTATGATAACGATGGCGATGTCGATGCATTTGTTGCCAACGGCTGGCCGCAAGGACAAAACGATTTTCTCTATTCGAACAATGGCGATGGGTCATTCACAAAAATTACTACTGGCGACGTGGTCACCGATGGGGCATACTCGTTGTCGGGTGGATGGGGAGATGTTGATAATGATGGAGACCTGGATCTGTTCGTCACGACTGCGTTTGCCGGCATTGCAACGAAGAATCTTCTCTACAAAAATCTTCTGATCGAATCGAGCTTGCCGACGCTGCAAAAGGTTACAACGGGTGACGTGGCTAATGATGTTGGTTATTCCTACGGAACTGCCTGGGGAGATTACGATCGTGATGGTGATCTCGATCTGTTCGTTGCCAAGACATTCAATGAGAATGAGAGCAACGCGTTGTACAGAAACGATAATACAAATGGAAACCATTGGTTGCTGGTCAATTGCATCGGAACGGAGTCAAACAGATCCGGCATCGGGGCAAAGGTCAAAGTGAAAGCAACAATCGCGGGCAGTGCACGATGGCTGACGCGGGCTGTGGAGGGACAAAGCGGGTACTGTGCCCAGAATCTCCAGCTTCATTTCGGTCTTGGTAACGCGGCGCAAATTGATTCGGTGAAGATTGAATGGCCGTCTGGCCGCGTGGATGCTCACGCCAACGTGCCGGTTGACAGAGTTGTGAATGCGATTGAGAACGGCGGCTTGACTTCGGTTGGAGAGAGATCTACTTCGAAGCCCGAGCAGCATCATTTGTTCCAGAATTACCCCAATCCCTTTAACCCTACAACAAGTATCAGTTACGAAGTGGAAAGTTCAGTGCATGTTTCGCTCGGTGTGGTCGATTTGTTGGGGAGGGAAGTAGCAACGATCGTTCACGAAACCAAGGCGGCGGGGAGATACACTGTTGATTTCAACGCCGACAATCTTGCAAGCGGTGTGTACTACTACAGGCTGAAGGCGGGATCATCTGTCTCAACAAAGGCAATGGTGTTACTTCGTTAGTTCGACGTGCTCGGTGACCAATCCCACCGTAGGCGGGAGCAACTGACTTGACGTTGGATGGTGGCGTCAGGTTGGTTGCGCCGGGCACAAAAATCAGAGATCAGAAATCAGAGGTCAGAAATCAGTCTACGACCCGTAGGGTAATCAGAGAATCAAACCCCGAGGAGACTCTTAACGTGAGAATAAGATGGATGCTTATCCCAGTCGTCGTCTTCGTTTCTATTGCTAATGCAAGAATGCTGCGTGTTCCTAGTGATCACGCAACAATTCAGTCGGCGATCAACGCTTCGGTGAACGGCGATACTGTTTTTGTCGAGCCTGGTACCTATCGGGAGAACGTCATCTTCCGGGGCAAAAGGATTGTCTTGACCAGTCGATTCTATTTGGATTCCAATCCTACTGCGGCGATTCAGAACACGATCATCGATGGCAGCACGCCGTCGCATCCCGATTCAGGAAGCTGCGTCCGGATAGCGAACGGCGAGGATTCAACGACCGTCCTGCAAGGATTCACATTGACGGGTGGCTTTGGAACCTTGTGGCAGGACGAAAACGGCGCGGGAAGATATTGGGAAGGAGGCGGCGTGCTCATTGCTTTAAGCTCGCCAACGGTAAGACATAACATCATTCGAAACAATGATGTGAACAGAACTGGAGGTCAGAGCACCGGAGGTGGCGGCATTCGTCTCGGCGATGGGTCGCCGTACATTCTCAACAACATCATTGTCAACAACGCAGGAATGTATGGCGGCGGGATCGTCTCGAACTATGCATCGCCAACGATTCGCAACAATATCATAGCATACAACGTCGTGTCGCCGGCGGTTACCGGACGGCCAACATACGGCGGTGGTGGGATTTGGGTGAACGGAAGCCGGCCCGGCGCGACGTTTGCTAACAGAATTGAAAACAATACCATCGTCGGCAACTCCGCTACGGGATCCGGCGGCTCAGGCGCTGGCGGGAAAGGTGGCGGAATGCTCGCCGCATTTTCCGCGACGATCAATTCGAGAAACAACATCGTTTGGGGTAACACCCAATCTACAGGCGGACAGCTCAATGTCGCAAGTGCAAGCACGCTCGTCGCGACGTACAGCAATGTTGAAGGCGGCTACGCCGGTGTTGGCAACATCAATGTCAATCCGGATTTTGCCGAGACGAGTTTTTATTTGCATCCCAATGGTTCGTGCGTTGATGTCGGAGATACGACGACGTCCTTCAACGATCTACCGGACCTTGTGAATCCTGGCCTGGCTCGATGGCCATCATGGGGTGGGTTGAGGAATGACATGGGCGCGTATGGCGGTCCCGGTGCCGACGTGATTGCCGCAATTCTCACGACCGTGCCTGAACGAAATGACGACAGAAATCCGGCAGTGTTCTCCCTCGAGCAAAATTTTCCCAATCCATTTAACCCGACCACAACAATAACATTTCTTGTTTATCCGTCCCAACATGTATCGTTGAAGGTGTTTGATGTGTTGGGACGGGAGACGGCGACACTCGTGGACGAAAATCTTGAAGCAGGCAAGTACAGAATTTCGTATGATGCAATAGGTCTGTCAAGCGGCGCGTACTTCTATCGACTCGCATCAAACGGATCTGTCGAAACAAAGCGTATGCTTTTGGTGAGATGATCTTCCAAGTAACTCTCTGCCGCAAGTTTGAAACCGTCAAGTCAGAAGTCTTCACCGCAGAGACGCAGAGCGAGATGACGAGAAACGGAAGAAGAAACGCGCAACACTCTTTCTCAGCGTTACTGCGTCTCCGCGGTGAGGCTTTTGGTCTCTACCTTTAGAACTGAAGGACTGTATTGATGACAACTCGCGTAATGTTCGCCATTGGAATGTTGATGCTGTTCGCCGAAGGTCTCGTTGGACAAAGTTCCCAGTCGTCGTCGCTCGCATCGCTTGTCGAAACCGAAAGGGCGTTTGCGGCAATGTCGCCGGCCAAAGGGATGAAGGCTGCATTTCTCACTTACCTTGCAGACGACGGACTTCTCTTCCGTCCGGGTCCTGTGAACGGAAAGCAAGTCTGGCGCAAAAGGCCCGACAGTTCAAGCGTAACATTGGAATGGGAGCCGATCTTCGCGGACGTTTCTGCGAGCGGTGATCTCGGCTATACAACCGGACCCTGGGTCCTGACGCCGGGACCGAATCTCGACCAGCCGCCCGCCCATGGCTTTTTCGTGTCTGTCTGGAAGAAACAAAAGAGTGGCCAATGGAAACTCGCAGTTGATCTAGGAATTGGCAACGAGCATCCGGAAAAGGTTAATAGAACATTCTCAACCCCGACTTCAACGACTTCGAAAACCAAGTGCGGAAACATGAAGGTCGAGCGATCACGCCTGTTGAAATTGGAACAGAGGTTCTCGCGTCTCGCGAAATCAGGCTCATCGATGGCGCTCAAAGAACTTGCCGGTGTCAATCTCCGGATTTACCGGGACGGCGATGTGCCCGCTGTTGGTTTTGAAGAATCACTGACGAAGCTTACTGCGGTAAACGAGAAGCTCAGCCTGCATGTGGAGAAATGTGTAGTTGCATCGTCCTGCGATCTCGCGTACACGTACGGAAAATACGATGACGTCTCCAGGCCTTCGACAGAAGTGTTCTCCGGCTACTTTGTTCACATCTGGAAAAAGGACACGACCGGCAATTGGAAGCTCGCGCTTGATATACTGAACCCGCCTCCGCCTGTTCGGTGAGTCATCAAGTGGAGGAGTGAGAGTCGGATCAGAGTTCGGATTTGATAATAGAAGCCCGTCCTGTTATATTGTAAGCGAATAGATTCTCGCTTCCATGCCTGACGTACCATATCTTCAGCTCTCGTTGTTCAGCATCCTGATTGGTGGACATGGTGCTGCGATCATTGCTGCTGCTCTCTCCCGATCCACCTCGTCCAACGCTTCCCAACATTCGTTCCGGTTCGTCAGGTACTTCGGATTTGGCGCAGCGTTGATTGCATCAATTGCCGGATGTTTTCTTTCACTCTCGGTGCTCTCGACTGGCGCTGCCTTTCATCTCGACCTGAAGCAGACACTTCCGCTTGGCCCACTCTCTCTCAACGTGTATTTCCTCGCCGCATTTTTTCTCGGCACGATCTCCCTGTTGGGCGCAGTCGTATCTGTCTTCTCTATCGGTTACAGCAGAGAATATGCCGGAAGGAAGAGTATCAGTCTGCTGGTTGTTCTCTACAATCTCTTTCTCCTTTCCATGTCGCTTGTCGTCATGGCGGGCAATGCAGTTCTGTTCCTGATTGTGTGGGAACTGATGTCGCTCACGACATTCTTTCTCATCAATTACGAACATGAGCAGCGCGCATCACGCAAAGCGGCAGTTCTCTATATCGTCATGACGCACATCGGAACGGCATTCCTGATCGTCATGTTCCTTCTTCTCGCGGGCGCCGCGCATTCTTTTGATTTCCTCGTGTTCCGATCGTCAAGCGCGCACATTGCCTCGTCTGTCAAGACATTGATTTTCTTTTGTGCCCTCATCGGCTTCGGGATAAAAGCGGGAGTTATCCCCCTTCACGTCTGGTTGCCGGAAGCGCATCCGGCCGCGCCAAGCAACGTCTCAGCGCTGATGTCCGGCGTCATGATCAAAACCGGCATCTATGGCATGGTGAGAGTGTTCTTTGATTTTCTCGCACCGGGCCCGGCGTGGTGGGGGATAGTCGTGCTTGGCATTGCAGTCGCCTCTGCCGTTCTCGGCGTTCTGTTTGCACTGATGGAACACGACCTCAAGCGTCTGTTGGCATTTCACAGCATCGAGAACATCGGGATCATTTTGATGGGAGTCGGGGCTGCCATGCTGTTTGAGTCGTATGGCAATACTGCGCTCGCGGCAATTGCCTTGGTTGCTGGGCTGTATCACGTGCTCAACCATGCGATGTTTAAGGGATTGCTTTTTCTTGGGGCAGGTTCCGTTGTGTACGCAACGCATACGAGGAATATCGAAGAGCTGGGTGGTCTCGCGAAAAGACTTCCGTGGACCTCTGCCTTCTTCCTCATCGGGTCGGTCGCAATCTCCGCCCTTCCGCCACTCAACGGATTCGTCAGCGAATGGCTGACGTTTCAGGCGCTCTTGCTGGGCTTCAATATTTCCGACCTTGCAGTACGCGTTGCCATACCGATCACCGTCGCACTGCTTGCCCTGACCGGCGCGCTCGCTGCGGCCTGCTTCGTCAAGGCATTCGGCATCACGTTTCTTGGATTGCCCCGGTCATCGCACGCCGAACATGCGCAGGAACCACCCGCATCAATGATCGTTTCGATGGCACTCCTTGCTCTGGCGTGTATCATGCTCGGCATCTTTCCCGGACTGATGATTTCCACCCTCACGCCGGTGACAACGATTCTTCTTGGAGGAAACGCGACTGCGTTGCAGGTTCAGAATCCGGGAACTCTTGCCATTCCTCAAAGCGCCGCGAGCGGTGTTTCACCGTTCACGCTGATGCTCTTCCTTGTTGCGTTGACACTTGTGCCGCTTGCCCTCGGAGTTCTCCTCGGAGGCAAATTGCGCAAACGGGTCGCCATGGTGTGGGCGTGCGGCCTGGAAAAAGTGGACCCGCGCATGCAGTACACTGCCACGGGCTTCAGCAAGCCCATACGCATTATCTTCTCGAACATCTTTCACGCGACGCATGAAGTCGAGATCTCTGAGGCGGCGTCGCCATTTTTCAAGCAGCAACTTCGCTATGAGGTCGAGACAGAATCGGTCTTCGAAAAATACTTTTATGAACCGTTGCGCAGAGGAGTGGTCTCGGGGGCAACCTTCATCCGCAGAATTCAGACC
>CAYJNF010000050.1:0-12782 GCA_964370915.1 uncultured Chitinophagales bacterium | reverse complement strand
GACGAACAATATCATTGAGATTGACAAAATAATCGATGAGGCCGGTGAACGCGGGCGTGCTGCCGCCGTCAGCATTGCCAATGAACGGCCCGACCGCAGTCACGGTAAGAGCGTGTGAGTATCCCGAATTCGGAGCGACAGTCCAATTTGCTCCGTCAAGAGAATACGATTGTGTCCACGTGTTTCCCTGGCGCTGCACCTTGAGATAGAGCGGGCTTAGAGTCGACCCTCCTATGCTGGCGTTGGTTCTTTCAGAGACAACACCATTGGTGAATGTTGCCGAATAGATATGCGTGACTCCGGGTCGGGACACAAAATCAAACCTCATAAAATTGTTCGCATCCTGTTCGACGATGATACCCTCGAGCTGATAGACCTGGCTCACGGGTGCGTCGAACTTCACCTGAATCTCAAAATCGGAATTCGTTACGCTCTGCATAATCCGCGGCGCGTTGTTCCCGCCAATCCAAACGTCGTGCGAGGTTCCGCCAGGCACTGCAATCGAAACCTGTGACCCCGTCATGGTCAAGGTCGCGTCACCCAACGGATTGTTGTAGGACCACAATCCGGTGTTGAGTGATCCCTGGTTAAGATGATCTGTCGTTACGTTTGAAAGCGTTGTTGTTGTGAATGTCTGATCGCCGGATGTGGCTGTGTTTCCACCTGCATCGACAGAACGCACTTTGTAATGATACAGCATTGATGAAGAAAGTCCGGAGAGCTGAACAGAATGAAAAGAGACGAGCGATGCATTCGAGATTGTACCAAGCTCATACGCTGTTGTGAGTCCGTACATCACCTCACTTGTGGACGGAATATCAGTTGACCATGTCACGACCGCTGACAAGGCTCCCGGAGAGGATTGGATGTTGCTGAGAGCAGGGGGTGGAACCGGCGTGACAGTAACGTTGCCAAAATTCGCGTCCACGTGATGTGCAACGAACAATGCCGAGCCTGCCTGAGGATTCGTGAGGGCTTGCATTCCGGTCAGTTGCCAGGTGGTTGGCTCCGTCTGTCCTTGTTGCCACACTCTCATTCGGTATTCGCCGCCAACGCCGGGGATTGTCGTGACACGCATCTTGAAAACATACGTCACGCCGAAAGTCAGCGTGAACCCGCTGTTATCCTGATCGAGAAGTGCGAGATCGTTGCCGTAGAGTTTCAGGCGAACGCCGCCTCCGGTCATGTCCCAATTGTACCACCCGAGAGCGCCGAGAGGGAGGTAGCCTGTCTTTGGCTGCCAACCGGAAATGGGATTGTCCGTATGACCGGTCCAGCGAAACAGCAGCCCTACTCCGGGTCCATTGCTTGGCGCTCCAAATCCGGCTGAGTCGATGCTGTTAATTGTGACTGGGACTGTTACCTCGTAGTCGGTCCATGTGTTGTTGCCGAATGCAAGGAGTCTGTCATATCCAAGTTGGTTCGAGAGGGGCTTCACAGTTGCGCCAGACAACGTCCAATTTCCGTCAACCACCTGTGCAACGTTATGTATCGTGCCTGCCGTATTCCAGTTAATCGAGTAGGTGGTCGGCCAAGTCTGGCCCGCCGTGTAATTTACCGTAACAGTTGAAGTGGAAATCTGGCTGAGGTTGTTTGTCGCCGTGATGAGAACGGTGTTACTTCCGTTGCTGAGTGATGAGGTGTTAATGTCGATATTGAAATCGCCGGTCTTGAGAAGACGACGAGAATCGGGACCCATGCTGAGCGTTACCGGTGACCCGCCATTCAGTCTGTACTCCAGACTCATCATGCCATCGGGATCTGTGACATTCCCCAGGACGTTTATTGCTGCCTGAGGATTGCCGATCTGCCCAAACGACTGGCTCAGACCGTACCAAATCGTGATAGTGGGTGCCGCGTGGGCAACAGTTCCTATTGCCAGAAGCAGCACAACAGTGATGATGCCGCCACACTTTCCAACCATTCTCCCTCCCTCAATATGGGATGTGCGAGACGAAGTGAACATCTCATGGAACTCGCGAAGCCTTGTTGAGGTTCCCAAAGACCGTATTTGCATCAGCTGCTGTAACAATTCCACTCAGGTTTGAGTCATTAATGTTATATCCTGGCTGGTTGATCGCGCCGAAGACCAGATTTGCGTCGGCGGCAGTGACGATCGCCGATTTGTTTCCGTCCCCGCCGTATAAACCCCAAACGCCTGTCTCAAGTTGCTTCATCGGTTCGGAACCATGCGCCTGCGTCGATGAAGACGCAAAGTTATACAACGTGCTTGTCGGCGAGAGTGCAAGGAGCGTTGCACTCATGACGGAAAGATGATTTCTATGGTAAATAACAACGCGATAATTCCCGGTGTTTACATTGACGAAAGTCACCGCTCCAGTTCCCGATGTGTCCACAATGGTGCCGTCCTTTTTCAGGAATCCTGCCCGTGTTGCGACCTTTGAACTTGCCAGCGTATCGGTTCGCAACTCGATCAACAGCCAGTCCACAACATTCTGAGGTATTGCTCCAACGACTTCACCGCCTGCGTAATTCCAGGGAGCAACACTGTACGGTTGCGAGAGAGGCATCAATGAGCGGATATCGGTTCGCATCGTGTCACCTACGACGACATATGGTCCTTCGAGAAACGCTTTGAGATTTGCGGTCACACCCGTCGGTCCGGCAGTTAGCCGGAAGTAATCGATGGCTGTGCCGAACGCCGGATAGTTGACTGCGTTTCCCGCAAAGAGGGCGATGGAAGAGACCGTGAGTCTGTGATAGAACGTGATTCCTGTTGTCCATGATGTGCCGTTCAGCGAGTGTTCCTGCGTCCACTCGGCTCCGCGACGCGTTACACGCATGTACAACGGAGCAACGCTGATCTGGTCAATCCCTTGGTTGAGCTGCACGGCCGCTGTGTTATTTGTGAAGGTTGCGGCAAGCAGGTATGTGGCGACTCCATCGCTATTGAAATCAAAGCGAATGAGATTCACGCTGTCTTGCTGAACGATCAGACCTTGAATTTGAAAACCCTGACTCATGCCGCTGTCGTATTTCACTGTTATCTGAAAATCGGCATTGTTGCAGTTTTGCTTTATGCGTATCGCATCCTTGTTGTCTGTCCACATATCATGCGGCGTCCCCGCAGGAACAGCCAGACGCACATGAGTGGCAGCCATGCTCTGCGTTCCGTTGCCGGCCGGATTGACCAATTGCCAAATGGGGTTCAGCGTGCCGGTATTGAATTCATCCGCCACAAGATTTGATGATGCCGTAGTGGTGAAGGTCATGTCCGAGGTCGAGAGACTGTTGCCAAGTGAGTCGACGGACGTCAGCCGGAAATGGTATGTAGTCTGCGTCGTAAGGTTCGTAACGTTCAGCAGGTGCGTCGTCGTGCGTGTTGTATCGAGCAGCGTGTCGCCGTACGCGACTGTTGTGCCGTATACGACTCTGCTTGTTGTTGGTTCGGAAGTTGTCCAGGTAAATGTTGCAGATACGGATGTGGGCGACGCAAGCACATCCGTCATTGTGAATGAACCGGTCGTCGATGCCGTGCGATCGGTCGTGGTGTCTTTCCGTCCACCATTGTCCCCGGAAATAACACGATAGTGATAGAGCGTGGTTGCCGCCAATCCGTTGATTTGCAGAGAGTGGCTTGTGATGAACGACGCGTGCGTTTGAAATCCGAGTTCATATGAAGCCGTTGTCCCATACTCCACACGCCCGTTGGCAGCCTCATCTGTTTTCCAATTCACTTGAATGGATGACGAGGTCGAGACTGTCTGTATGTTGTACGTCAGGGGCTTGAACGTATCCACCACAGAGCTATTTCCGTCTTCACTCGCGATGGGTGTTGCATTATTCTGAAAGTAGTCGACGAGGACAGTGTGGGCTGGTGCGCCACCTCCGCCCACAGCGCTTCCGGCATAGACACCGACTTTTGTCACCGTCATCATGTAGGGAAAAGGAGTTTCGTCCGTCCAGGTCGTTCCGTTCTGTGAATGTGAGAGCGTCCAGTCATTCCCAACTCTTGCAACGCGCAAGTAGAGCGGTTGAATTCCCGCCAGGCCTATGTTTTGGTTTATGATTTGCGACCCGCCATTGCCCAACGCAGAGTACACGAAGGTGCTGGAACCGTCTGAGTAAAAATCAAAGCGGAGAAATTCGGTCGGCGACGCCTCGACAATGACGCCTTGGATCTGATATTGTGCGTTCATCGAGGATTCGAACTTTGTCTGAATGACAAAATCAGAGTTTGACGCTGGCTGCATAATTCGGGGAACTCGATTCTCGCCTTCAAAGGGATCATGCGAGGTGCCGGCCGGAATGGACATTGAGAGTTGCGCGTTCGTGGTGTTCGTTCCGACAAGTGTCAGCGTTGCATCGCCGACAGGATCTGTGAACGTCCAGATGGTTGTCTTGAGATTGAACGCGTTGAAATCATCTGACGTGATTGTCTGCGCATGGATCTGAGGCAAAGCAATGCAGAGCGTCAGTGCGAATAGAAGAAGAGTGAAGAATCTGGTCATGGTGCCTCCAAGTCCTGAGGGTGAGATCAAATGTCCGTTCTAATGTAATGAACTTAGCCGGAAAAAAGTAGCCCCGCAGAAGAACAGCGAGGCTACCGGGTCAAGTCACTTTTTGGGGGCAATCATTCCGAACACGCGGATTCTCTCTTTCCTAAGAGAGTACCGCGGTTCATCTCATCAGAACCATCCTGCGGCTCGAGGTGAGAGTCCCTGCCAAAATCTTGTAGACATAGACCCCGCTCGTTAGCCCTGCGGCATCGAAGTTCACCTGATGAGTTCCCGCGCTTCGAACAGCGTCAAGGGCCGTTGCAACTTTTTGTCCGATCAGATTGAACACCTCGATTTTCACATGCATTTCCCGCGGAAGGCTGAATCCGATTACTGTCGATGGATTGAATGGATTGGGGTAGTTCTGCTTCAGTGTAAAGACAGCAGGGGTTACTTTTGTGTCCGCTACGTCCGTGACAACGTCAACCTGCACGGGCTCAGTGTAGTGCCGCGAACCATCAAGATCGATTTGCTCGAGCCGGTAGAACCATCGTCCCGGGCTGGCAACGCTCGTAAAGGAATAGAAATGCGGCGTGAGCGATGTGCCGTGTCCGGGAACAAAGCTGTTCTCTATCGTGACAAAGTTGCTCGTTGCCTCCCGTGATTTCTGCACATTGAAACCAAAGTTGTTGGTCTCTGAGACGGTCATCCAATCCAGTTTCACACGATTCTCGCTGACGATGGAGGCCGTGAAACTGCCGAGTTGAACCGGCACCAGCAGCGGATCAACTGTTGTGAAAAAGTCGATTAATCCGGTGAAGGCAGGTGCAGCTGTTCCTGGGTTGGTGGCATCGGAATTGCCAATAAACACGCCAACCGAGTCGGCATTCATTGTGTGCGTGAGGAGCGTTGCGCCCAGAGTCCAAGTTCCGCTGGTGGTCGACCAGTAGAGGGTAAATGTAGAGCCGACACGCTTGAGTCGTAAGTAGAACGGCGCGCTTGAACCTGTCGGGAGTGCTGTCCCTACAACGGGGCTTGCCGGGTCAGGACTTCCATCATCCGCGAAGCTCCAAATGAGAGGAAAGACATCAGTTCCATCACTGAACAGTTCTGCCCGCACATAGTTTGAGGCATCCTGAACAACCTCGATCCCGGCCAGCTGGTACATCGCGTTCATCGTTGCATCGAATTTCGCGAACACTTCAAGGTCACCAAAATCTGTCCCGGGCGTTGCAATCTGTTGAACGAGTCGCGGAGCAAAGTTCTCTCCGAACTGTCGTGGTTCGTGTGAAAGTCCCGCTGGTACGGCGATGCTGGCCTGCGTTCCGGTTAAGGTCTGTGTAGCGTCGGCGAGAGGGTCATTGAATCGCCAGAAGCTGGATAGAGTTCCGCTGTTAAAATCGTCTATCTGAATTTGTGCTGACACAGAGGAGAAGGCCACAAGTGCGCTTGCAGTTATTACTCCAAGCAGAGAAAGTTTCATAAATCCCCCGATGATAGTTTTCGATCGAATGCTCACTTCGGACGCAATATACGTAAAAATGTCCGCATATGAGTAAACATCACTCCACAATTTTTGGTTGCGGCAGGGGAATGATGAACTTTCCGCCTCGTTTTCGATACTCTTGCTGTTGCCGCATGATTTCCTCTGCGAAATTCCATGCCAGAATCAGAACATAGTCAGGCATATCTTCAGCAAGTTTTGTGGGGGGATGGATAGGAAGATGATTTCCACCCATGTACCTTCCGTGCTTGTACGTATTCAGGTCAGCTACATAGTCGAGATACTTCTTGCTGATCCCGACGTACGCCAGCATAGTGCACGCCTTTGCTGCAGCACCGTAGCCGGCAATGCGCTTTCCCTTTGACTTGAGGTCTTCCAGAATCGTGAGCAGATCGCTTTTTACTTTTGCAACTCGCGAAGCGAAATCCCTGAAGTAGTCGATCTTGTCCACGCTGCGACGCTTCTCTTCTGCGAGCAATGCTTTGATCGTATCACTTACATGCTCCGTCGGCTCGATGAACATGCGCAACGTGCCTCCGTGCACCGAAACGCGCTTGATGTCGTTCAAGTACAGTCCATGACGACGGAACAGTTTGTCGAGTGCATGAACAGAGAAGTAGCAGAGATGCTGGTGATAGATGGTGTCGAACTCGATGTGATCGACGAGGTCAACGACATAGGGTGCTTCGATGACTGCAACGCCGGTTTCCTTCAGCAGCACTTTGATTCCTTTGACGAACCCATTCAGGTCGGGCACATGGGCGAGAACATTGTTTGCCAGAAACACGTCGGCCTGTTTTCCTTCAGAGCGAAGTTTCTTTGCGAGGTCAAGGGTGAAAAATGTGTTGAGTGTCGGGACGCCTTTTTCCACGGCATTCTTTGCCGGGCCTTCAGCCGGATCGATGCCGAGAACAGGAACGCCGGCTTCAACAAATGTCTTGAGCATGTATCCGTCGTTGCTCGCAGCCTCGATGACGAGGCTGTTGGCATTCAGGTTGCGCATCCCGACGAGATCCTTCGCGCTGTCGCTGAAATGTTTCATCAGCGACGGAGAAACGGAGGAGTAGTAGGGATAATCACGTTGAAAGAGAATCGTCGGGTCTACCGATTCCGTAATCTGAACGAGAGTGCATTGCGGACAGAACGCGAGTTCCAGATGCGCAAAAATTTCTCCCGGCTCGTTCAACTGGCGCTCCCACAACAACGCGTCAGCGAGCGGCGTTTTGCCGAAGTTGAGAATGGATTGAAGTTTGTCGTGTCCGCAGGAGAAGCACGTTGCCGTTTCGATACTCATTCGATTACACCCTGGTTGTTAGTCGTGGAATAGTGAACGTCATGAGATGGATTCCGCGCGTTCGATGCGAACACGCGGCGCCCATCAGCCACCCTACACAGTCACCGCATTGAGATCCTGAATCTGCACGCGGAGCGAGTTATCGAGCACATTGTTCTTCAATAACAGCTTGATGTGGTCGATGCGTTTGAACTTCGGACCTTCAAAGTCTTCAACCTTCAGTCCGATGCGCTTGTACGCTTCGTAAAGTTCCTTCGCGCCTTTGCGGGCGTTCCATTGGGGCTTGAACGCGGGAATCAGTTTCTGAATCTTGCTGCTGTCAACCCGGTAGTTACGCTTGTCGGGACTCGCGTCTTTTGCGTATTCTATTTCGCAGCCGGGAACTGTTTCTTTGACGATGTCCGCCAAGTCGCGGATTCTGTAGTTGTCTTCCGTGCGGCACACGTTGAACGCCTGGTTGTGCACGACCTCAATGGGTGCCTGCAGGATGGCGACAAACGCACGCGAAATATCCTCGATGTGAATGATGGGCCGCCATGGCGTTCCATCGCTCTTGATAAACACTTTGCCCGTCGCGTATGCCCAGGCTACAAGATTATTGAGAACGAGATCGAACCGGAGGCGTGGTGACACGCCGAACGCAGTTGCGTTGCGCAGGAATGTCGGACTGAATTCGTCATCGGCAAGTTTGCTCACGTCGCGTTCCACGCGCACCTTTGACTCACCGTACGGAGTAACCGGATTGAACGCAGATCCTTCGGTCAACCAATCATCGCCACCAGCGCCATAGTTGCTGCACGAAGAAGAGAAGATGTAGCGTTGAATACCGACCTTCTTACACAACTCAGCGAGTCGCAAGGAAGCAAGGTGATTAATATCGTAGGTGAGATTCGGGTTTAGATCGCCGAGCGGGTCGTTGGAGAGTCCCGCGAGATGAAGCACCGCGTCGAATCCATCGAGATCAGACTCCTCGACATCGCGCACATCCTTGAGGATTTCAGGAATGTTCACAATACCGTCGCCAAATGTGCACCGACGGAAAATGTCGCTGTCCAATCCCACAACTTCATGTCCTTCGTTGAGGAGCATCGGCGCGAGAATCGTTCCGATATATCCTTTGTGGCCAGTGAGTAATACGCGCATCGAGAGTGTTCCCTCCAAAAAGATTATGATGTGATTATTCGTTCCAAATTTTCCACGGTGCTTTGCCGCTATTCCAAAGCTCGTTCAGCAGATGCTTTTCACGGAGCGTATCCATGCATTGCCAGAACCCCTCATGCCTGTACGCCATCAGTTGTCCCTCGCGGGCGAGTTGCTCCATGGGTTCTTTTTCGAATTGCATCAGGTCGCCATCGATGTAGTCGAACACTTTCGGCTCAAGGACGAAGAACGCTCCGTTGATCCATCCTTCTGCAGTCTGAGGCTTCTCTGCAAACTCGCTAATGCTGTCGCCGTCGAACATCAAATGTCCGTAACGCGCAGGCGGACGCACGGCAGTCAGCGTTGCGATTTTTCCATGCGACCGGTGAAACGCGAGCAGCCGGTCGAGATCAACCGTCGATACGCCATCGCCCCACGTGAGCATGAACGTTTCCTTGCCGAGATAAGGTTGCAGTCGTTTGATGCGACCACCGGTCTGCGTGGGCATGCCGGTATCGAGAAGCTCGACAGTCCAATCTTCCGTATCCCCGCCGCTGCGCGTCACCTGTCCCTTTTTCATATCAACAGTCATGTGGTCGCCTGCAAGCGATGCGTAATCCACCATGTATTTCTTGATATACTCGCCCTTGTAGCCGAGTGCGATAACAAAGCTGTTGTGGCCGTAGTGTGCATAGTGTTTCATGATGTGCCACAGAATCGGCTTGCCACCGATTTCAACCATCGGTTTCGGTTTGATTTCTGTTTCTTCGGCGAGCCGGCTTCCAAGTCCGCCGGCGAGTATTCCAACTTTCATGGTGGTTCCTTAAGAAAAGGATGGTGTTAGATTTGGTTTCCTGCCGTTCGAAGGTTCTTGAACGGAGCGACGACCAGCCCTTTGATCAAGCGTGTCCATCGCGAGGGCTGCAAATAAAACATGACGAGATAATACAAACAGAAGGTCCGCTGATACAAACTGAGTCGAACACGAAAGATCGACTTGGCATATTTAAAGAATCGCTTCGTCCGGGAGAAGTGCCCCTTGCTTTTCGGGTCGAACCATGCCGCCATGGATTTCTTTGTGGGGTTGATGTTGGTTGAGATCTTCTCATGATAGCGCCGCAAGAAGAGCCGCTCGGGGATTTCTGCAATTTCACCGAGCAGGGCAAACTCACCCAACAATACTCTGTCTGATGATTCAAAGGCGCCAATGCAGGGTGTTGTTGTGAGGAGGTCGGTGCGCATGACACCGAAGACGGCGTTGCAATCGAGAGGCGCTTCACAAAATTGTCGCCAGCGGAGGTGGGCTTCCTTTTCGCGAAAGTCGAACAGATCTTCGTGGTTGTTCTTGAATTTTCCTTCGGCGTCGATGATCGCAGTCTTCGGATAGGCAAGGCTGACGTGCGGATCGCTCTCCATCACCTCAACGCAACGCTCGATGAACGTCGGCTCACAGAGATCGTCGTGCGCCGCCCATTTGAAGTACTTGCCTTTTGCTTTCACGACTGTGAGGTTATAATTGCGGGCCGCGCCGAGATTCCTATCGTTGCGGTAGTAGTGCACGCGCGCATCCCGCTTTACGTACTGCTGGCAAACGTTCCTGGTACTGTCGGTTGACGCGTTGTCGAAAATGATGATTTCGAGGTTGGAGTATGTTTGTGGGAGCAGAGAATCCAATGCTTGCGGGAGGTAGTGTTCTCCGTTGTACACCGGAACTCCTATGCTAACAAGTGGCTTCGAGATCGTCATACTCCTGGTGGTTGATTATGGTCGTTCAGGACAATAAAGCGTGCCATGGAAAAGAACTTCGAAAAATATATGAAGAACAATCCAATTCTCCAACTTAGATCCTTCATTCTCATTGATATTAGTGTACGATGAAGAACTTTCCCATTAGTTGATGACCGTCAATTCGTTTTGGGCAATAGTTTGTCCGGTGGGTCGATGTTCCTATTTGCGGACATAGGGCGGGCGATGAAGGAAGGGAAAACAACAGAAGTAAACTTACCGTATGTACGTCATCTTCTTCTGAAGAACCTTCTGGGCGCCATTTGGAGAGATCGTGGACAGACGATAGATGTAAGTTCCGGCTGCAACGTAGTTTCCCGCGCTGTTCTTGCCGTTCCATGTTGAAGTGAATGTTCCCGCGTTCCGTGCGCCCGAAAATATGGTTGCAACTTCCTGTCCAACCATATTGAAAATGCGCAGCACCACCTGTGACGGCTCCGAAATGGAGAACGTAATGTTTGTCGTCGGGTTGAAAGGGTTCGGATAGTTTTGCAATAACCTGAACGATGTGGCTCCTGATTGTGCTTCAACAGCCGTCACCCGTCCAAGCATGCGGAACGAAAAAAATTGGTTGACGGGATTCGCCGCAACCCTATTGTTCCCATATCGGGCGCAGATCCTATACCAAATGGTATCGCCGACAGTTAGTACGGAAGCTGGAACATCAAACACTCCGGTGAATTGTCCAGAAGTTCCCGCATTCAGTGGAAACGTATGCATGTCGCCGGAATTGATCTTGTACTCGACCCAAAGCGCTTCGACCAAGGAAGGCTCTGAGACCTGAGCATTGACAACCGCGGGCCAATTGCTCAGCGAAATATCCGGCAGATTCGTGTGAGCGATTGCTGGTTCATATTGTTGCGGATCGATGAAGTGCTTCACTGTTCCCAACCAGTACACAAGCGTTGCAACGTGAGATCCACCGAATAAGTCTCTATCTGCCTGGAGTAGGGCTTGGGCAGCGTCAGTACCTGTTGCGCCGGCGCCAAGATAATACAGGCTCTTCAACACGAGCTTGTCCGTCACTTCCTTGCCGAGGTCATTCCAGATTGACACTAGTGTCGACGACCAGATCTGGCCTTCATCGTAGATTCCAAGATTGCCGAAAGGATAAGTCCTCGTGTCGTTCAATGAGCGTCCGAGCTGGAACATGTTGTGCGAATTCCAATTGAACACCCAGTTGTACTCGTAGTCGGTCGGTTGCCATCCCTTTATCGATCGCGAAGCAGACGCTGCCCAATAGTCGCTGTACCCTTCACCGAGTCCGCCGCTTTCGCCGCCACCCCAAGACGGACAAAGATTGAAGACGATGGCATGTGCATACTCATGAAGAATCACATCTACATCTTCAGCGTCGTCTATTCCCCCCTCGCCCATGGCAATCCAGTTACCATTTGGACTGTAATGAGAATTGTCCTGCCCGGAAAGCCCGTGAGGATCTACGCGAACAGTCATCAATGAAGGTGAAGAGAAGCCGAGACTTTGAATGTACTTGTATGATTGTGTGATGTGGTAGTACGCATTCACCGCTTCGAACTCCTGTCGCGAACGCGTGTAGTTGAATCCGTCGGGTGTGGCTTCAGAAAAAAACAGCGGATCGACCGGCGATTCGATATCGGTGACTTCGCAATACGGACCCTTCAGTTTGTAGATCCCGTCTTCAAATGTCAACGAGTCGAGGGTCACGCGGGTCAGATAGCGTGTGAGAGAATCGGAATCTGCGTCGTTGTTATCTATGAAACCCGCAGCGCCGTATCGTTTCTTTGCGGCACTGAGAGGATCGGTGAGATACACATTGCCCGATCCCTGGTGATGACTCGAATTAGCAAACCGATTTTCCATACTGAGCACTTGGCCGCTGCTCGCTTCGACGAAAGCTTCCCAATCGCCGGATGGATTTTCTGTCGTTACTCTGACACGATACGCAATGTGATATTTGCCGGCGTTATCCTGCCAGACCATCAATGGCGTTTCTTCGCGGTTGCCGATCACGTGTGCTTCCGGTGGCAGGCTGCTGCGAACTGCGGTCATCGCGGCACGTTCGCCGATTCGTTTCGATGGCAGAAGTGCGCTGATGTTGTTCTTGAAGTTGTTGACCACCATGCCCACGTGCGCATTTGCGTCGATGCTCACAATGAGTTCGCCCTGGTGAACCGGTATCCCCTCATAGGTTTGCTGGAATCGAACATGCGAGCTGCCCCGCGTAGTTTTTACGTCAGATGGAGTTAACTCTGATATGGCATCGGTGAGGTGAAGCTCTTCGCCTTTCGCTTGCAAGAATGATTTCGCGAGCTGCTCCAGAGTGGAGCCGTTTCCTCTAAACCCAACATCATACATAGCCCTCGTTGTCCCTGTAGAGTCAACGCGCCGTTGTGATTGGCCCGCGTGCGAAGCAGTGAGTCCGACAAAGAGACCATACGTTATGATGACTGCTGTCGTAACAACAACTCTGCGAACCGCAAAGAGGTTTACTTCAAACATTGTGAGAGTGTCCTGTGTTCGTTGTGTTTCGGCGCTTCGTCGGGGGAAGCTGGGGGGTGTTTAGCCGTCGCCTACAGTTAAGGAGTTTTTGATGTGAAATCTGCAGTAAATGTAGCAC
>CAYJNF010000049.1:0-12944 GCA_964370915.1 uncultured Chitinophagales bacterium | reverse complement strand
GATCAGACCTTCGCCGAAATGAACATGGAGCTGAAGAACACGCTCAGCCATCGCGCCCGGGCGCTGCAGAAAATGAAGAGTGTGCTCGTGGAGTATTTCCGGGTCGCCGGCACGGTGGGTTCCCGCCTCCCGCGGCAAGAGCCTTGATGTTCCCGCTCAAGTGTATTATCTTGGTACGTCATCACACTGAATCCAGCAATCACAAGAGAACGAGTGTTCGGTTCTCAGAGGCATAAGCTCAAACCAACGTGGCGCTTCAAGGCTGCGGGTGTTCTCTGGCGAGTTGTTCCAACCCCATCGGGAAATCTCATAGGGGAGGCACGAAACCTCCAGGAGAAACGAGTCGGGTTCTTTTGTCTCAACCAGAAAACA
This sequence comes from uncultured Chitinophagales bacterium, assembly GCA_964370915.1. Lineage (GTDB taxonomy): Bacteria > Bacteroidota > Ignavibacteria > UBA10030 > UBA6906 > CAADGV01. Next base: position 12,572 of record CAYJNF010000049.1, on the reverse strand, counting down.
GGAAAAGTGTTGTGGGAGGAAAAGACGTTTGGTGAGCAGTGGTGGATCGGGATCGAAGCGTTGGTTGCGGACACGCTTTTCCTTCACAGGTACACCACTCCGGAACTCCCCGAACATCAGGGTCTCATTGCGGTCGATGTGCAAAGCGGAAACGAGCTTTGGCGGAACAACGATGTCAGGTTTGTGGCCGCGCAAGGAGAAAGAGTCCGGGTTCTCCGTCGGGGGCGCGAAGGTGGAGAAACCGTTCACCTCGAGTGTCGGACAGGAAACATTGTTGAAGGGAACGCAGATCCGGCAACGGAAGCCCCCTCTTCCCAATCGACATTTCCTGAGCTGGTGTTCGATGTGTTTGCGTCCGACTCTCCGAATAGTCAGACGATTCGGAAACACTGCGATGAGCGCCGACTTGTGGGGCCGGTGGAATATCTTGCAACGTTGCGCTACCTGATCCTCTGCTATCATGAACGAAAAGACACATCATCGCACGATCAACTCATACTCGACACCATTGTGAAAATACTTGACCGGGAGGATGGAACGGTTCGCTTTGCCGAAACCATCCACCAGAATGCATCAGCGGTGGTCCCGGAGAATTTCTTTGTAGAGAATCATATGCTCGTTTTTATTCACGAGCGTTCAACACTCAGTGCGATCGAGCTGGACTAATGCGAACGAGGAAAACTGATGAACCCTGAGCGTGTCCCCAAAATTTCTTCACCGCATTCTCAAGTCAAGGAGCACCGACGCATCGCCATCAAGCAGGTCGATGCGTTCACCGACACGCCGCTGATGGGCAATCCGGCTGGTGTTGTGTTGAATGCACAAGGGTTGACTGACCAACAGATGCTTGCCATCGCGCGCGAGATGGCAGTGCCCGAAACAGCATTTATCCTCCCGACCTCCAAGCCGGGCGCCGATTTGCGCATCCGTTGGTTTTCGTCGGAGACAGAAGTGCCCCTGTGCGGGCACGCGACGGTTGCGAGTTTTCACGTGATGGCGGAAGAGGGGCTTGAGGATATGAGCGAACCCGGCTCCTACACATTCAGACTCGAAACTCTTTCGGGCATTCTTCCGGTTCGCGTTGAGAAGACTCTGTCACATGCCGAGGTCCACTTTGGCCTCCCGGTTCCCGAATTCTTGCGGGCAGGGCAATTCAAACTCGACCTCATGCGCATCCTGAATATCACGCTCGAAGAATTTGATCCGCGACTTCAGATCGTAATGACGAACTACTTGTTTGTTCCCGTTCGCCGGCTCCATACGATCTTTGCCGTGAAGCCCAATTTCTTTGCCCTTTCTCAATTTCTTGTCAACAGGAAGCTGCTTGGCGTGTGTGTGTTCACGACGGAGACCATCGAACGAAAATCATCCGTGCATTCGCGGTTTTTTGCACCCTCCATCGGGATCAATGAAGATCCAGTCACAGGTTCTGCAAATGGTCCCCTTGGAGCGTACCTGTTTGAGCAGGGCGTGTTGGACGACAAGGTTCTGGCAGATACGATCACCATTATTGGTGAGCAGGGAGATGTTATTGGCCGCAAAGGGCGCGTAACAATCCAACTGACTATTCATAACAAAACAGTCAAGTCGGTCACCGTCGGTGGCCGGGCCATCACAACGATTGATGGCGAGATGGTCATTCCCTCCTGAGTGAGGGTGGTGGCGGTCGTTTCATTCAGAGACAAACCTTTCTTCGCTTATTCCTTGGGACGCATTCATGCTTAACTCCGTACTATTTGCCGTTGTTCTCGCTGCCGCATTGGGCTTCTTCACGTTCAACGTCCGCCGTCTGATTCGCTATCTTCAGCTTGGCAGGAAAGAAAACCGCTTCGACAACGTCGGCCTGCGCATCAAAAACGTTCTGACAATCGCACTCGCCCAATCGAAACTTTTGCGTGAGCCGTTTGCCGGAGTGCTGCATGCATTGATCTTCTGGGGATTTGTTGTCTTGCTCACCGCGGTGGTGGAGTCGATTGTCGAGGGACTCATCCCGGGAGCGTCATTGGCTTTTCTCGGGCCTCTCTATCCGCCACTTATCTGGACGCAGGATGTCTTTGCTGTTTTTGTTCTCGTGTCGGTTGTGATTTCGTTGATACGCCGGCTGGTTGCTCCACCCAAACGGTTGAACGTGTCGGGTCATGCAAAGTGGGATGCGATATTTGTTCTTGCAATGATTCTTACGGTGATGGTAACGATGTTCGGACAGAATGCGACGCGGCCGTTTCTGCATCCGGAAATTCCACATGAAGCGCGCTTCGTCTCGTCGATTGTGATGACGTGGTTCTCGCCTGAGTCAGCGTCAGGTTGGTACTACGTGTTTTTCTGGGGACACATGCTTGCGGTGCTCGGATTTCTGAATTACCTGCCGTACTCGAAGCATCTTCATGTCATTGCATCGACGTTCAATGTGTATTTCTCCGATCTTGGCATTCAACCGAAAGGCGCACTCAAGCCCATCAACCTTGCCGATGAAACGCTGACGAAGTACGGCGCCACCGACATTGACGATCTGACGTGGAAACAGTTGCTCAACGGGTACACCTGCACAGAGTGCGGCCGTTGCACATCGGTGTGCCCGGCCAACATCACGGGCAAACTTCTGAATCCGAAGAAGATCATTGTTGACGTTCGCGCGCGCACGTTGGAAAAAGCTCCGCTGCTGGTGGCTGCTTCCTCATCCGGTGCTGAGCAGGGTGCAGCACAGATGGAAACATTGGGGCATCAATTACTCGATAATTTTATCACCGAACAGGAATTGTTCGCATGCACAACATGCATGGCATGCGTGCAGGAATGCCCGGTCATGATCGAGCACGTCGACACGATTATTGATTTGCGCCGCGGTCTTGTTCTCAACGAATCGCGGTTTCCGCAAGAGCTGACCGCGACATTCAACAACCTTGAGCGCAATTACACGCCGTGGGCGTTCGGACACTCAACCCGTGCCGACTGGGCACAGGGGCTTGACATTCCGCTCATGGCGGAGACGAAGGACGCAGAGATATTGTTCTGGGTCGGTTGCGCCGGCTCGTACGATGCGCGGTACAAGAAAGTCTCGCAGAGTTTTGCCCAGCTCATGAAGAAGGCAGGCGTGAAGTTTGCGATTCTTGGTACCGAAGAAAAATGCAATGGCGATGCAGCGCGGCGCATGGGCAATGAATATCTCGCCCAGACACTCATGCAGGAAAACATCGCAACGCTGAACAACTACCACGTGAAGAAGATTGTCACAACGTGTCCGCACTGTCTACAGTCGTTGGGCAAAGAGTACAAGCAGTTTGGCGGCGACTACGATGTGGTTCATCATACAACGTTCCTTTCGCAGCTGATGCAGGAAGGGAAGCTCAAGGTCGCACAGGAGAAAAAAGAATCGATCACCTTCCACGATCCCTGCTATCTCGGTCGTTATAACGACGAGTACGATGCCCCGCGGTCGATTGTTGATGCGGTCGCTACAAGTCGTGTGGAGATGGAGCGAACACGCGACAGAAGCTTCTGTTGTGGCGCCGGGGGAGGCCAGATGTGGATGGAAGAGCGCGAAGGAAAACGCGTGAACATTGAACGCACGGAAGAAGCGCTCGCCACCGGTGCAAGCACCATTGGTACGGGCTGCCCGTTCTGCCTGACCATGATGACCGATGGCGTGAAGGCGAAGGAAGCGACCGAGAACGTGCAAGTGAAAGATGTCGCAGAGTTGCTGCTGGAGGCAATTCGATCTTAGCATGCGTTTCAAATATTATCCTCAACGACTTATCAAACCGGCGACGCGATTTTTTATTGAGGAGTTGTTCGCATCATGATTACGCTGAACGTTGACTTCGCAAGGTGAGCGCTGCCAAAATGAGTCCCCAATCTTCTGAGTTGCTCTCCGTTCTCAAACAACACTTCGGCTACACGACGTTTCGCCCGCTGCAGGAGGAAATCATTCGTGATGCGCTTGCTGGCAAGGATGTCTTTGCGCTCCTTCCGACCGGCGGGGGCAAATCGCTGTGCTTTCAGCTTCCCGCGTTGGTTCGCCCCGGACTCACGCTTGTTATCTCGCCGCTCATTTCCTTGATGAAGGATCAGGTTGACGCGTTGTGCGCGAGTGGCATCGCTGCAACGTTTCTTAACTCATCGCTCCGCCCGCAAGAAGCGGGCGAACGAATCCATGGATTGCACAACGGCAAATATCGTTTGCTCTATGTTGCGCCGGAACGTGCGGTGCTCTCGAGCTTTCTCAATGACATCACCAATTGGCGCGTGAATCTCATTGCGGTCGACGAGGCGCATTGTATCAGCGAATGGGGTCACGACTTCCGTCCCGAGTATCGCCAGCTTGTCGAGCTGCGCAAGCTGGTCCCGACCGTTCCTTTCATGGCGCTGACCGCGACGGCAACGACACGTGTTCGCGACGACATTGTCACATTTCTTCAGCTCAGGGAACCGGCGTGCTACGTGGCAAGTTTCAATCGCCCGAATTTGAGCTACACGGTCCTTCCCAAGGTCGATCCGTACAGGCAGTTGTTGACGTTTCTCCGTGCTCGCCGCAACGAGAGCGGGATCGTGTATGCGCAAAGTCGAAAGTCAACTGAAACGCTCGCCGACAAACTCACGATAGACGGCATTGCGGCAGCGCCCTACCACGCGGGAATGGAACCATCCGCCCGCACGCGGAACCAGGAGTTGTTTCTGCGCGATGAGGCACGCGTGATCTGCGCAACCATCGCGTTTGGCATGGGCATCAACAAACCCAACGTCCGCTTTGTGGTCCACTATGACTTGCCGAAGAACATCGAAAGCTACTATCAGGAAACTGGACGCGCAGGGCGCGACGGCCTGCCTTCCGAATGTTTGCTGCTCTTCAGCGGAGGCGATGTCGCGAAGCAGCTGCACCTCATCGTGGAGAAACAGGACGAGCGCGAGCGACGCGTTGCGAAGGCGCAACTGGACCAGATGGTGCACTATGCCGAAAGCGCGGAGTGCAGGCGTTCGATGCTGCTGGAATACTTCGGCGAACACTATCCGAATCCTTCGTGCGACAGGTGCGACAACTGTCTCACGCCGCGTGAAATGTACGACGGGACCATCGACGCGCAGAAATTCCTTTCCTGTGTGGTTCGCATCAAAGAGAAAAGCGGCTTCAACGTTGGCGTCCGTTACGTGGCGGACGTGTTGACCGGCGGCGATACTGAGAAGATTCGCCGGTGGCGTCATCACGAGCTTTCGACGTACGGCATCGGCAAGGACCGCAGCCGAGATGAGTGGGCCTCCATCGGACGTGAGTTGCTGCGGCTCCGCCTGCTGCGGAAGATTGATGATGCCGGATTTCCGACGATCGAGGTGTCGCCTTCCGGGCTGGAAATGCTGAAGCACCGCACCGCCATTCGGCTTACCATGCCGGCAGCGCCCGCCGACGTGGCGCACGCCCATGATGGCGAAGAGTACGACGAACAGCTCTTTGAGAGATTGCGAGTGCTGCGTAAGCGTTGTGCGGATGAGCGTGACGTTCCGGCGTACATCATTTTTTCCGATGTTGCCTTGCGGCAAATGGCACGGCAATATCCCACGACGGAAGCCGAGTTCCTGGGCATTAGCGGCGTCGGAGAAAAGAAGCTGAAGGATTTTGGCAAGGGGTTCGTGTCGGCCATTGCCGGGTACCTTCAGACGAACCGGCTGCAGGAGCTCAAGAACGAACCCGTTCCGCAATCCACAGCAGAAAGCAAGTGGCTGAACGAAACGACGCGCGAGACGCTCAATCTCTTCCGGACGGGTAAATCGGCTGAACAGATAGCAGAACAACGCGAGCTGCAGGTAAGCACCATTCTGGGACATCTGCTTGCTGCTGTAAATGCGGGCCAAGATGTTGATTTGAATCGCTTGATGACAACGGAGGAACAACAAAAATCAGAAGCCGCGTTCGCGAAGCTTGACTTCAGTAATCTCACCGGCGTCTTCGAGATATTGGGGGGGAAGATCGGCTACGCGATGCTTCGGATTTATCGGGCGGCAAAGCAAAAATCTGACGCATAAACCTTTTTTGTGCAAAGATCTCGGGAAGCGAATTGCAAGCCGTCCGCGAATACAACCGCGGCTGCAGCACACACGCGTCGTTGCAAAGCCAACCCACCATTGGAGGGTTTTCATGGTGGACACAAGAGCATCAAACGAACCACAATACGGAGGGAGTTGTCATGACTGCACAGTATAAATTTCTTCTCGACGAAAGCAAGCTGCCGAAGGCGTGGTATAACATCAACGCCGATATGCCTGTACCGCCGCAACCGGTGCTACATCCGGGAACACAGCAGCCGGTAACGCCGGATTTTCTCAGCGTGCTGTTCCCGATGAACCTCATCATGCAGGAAGTGAGCGCGGAACGATGGATTGAAATTCCGGAGCCCGTGCGGGAAATCTACAAGCTCTGGCGTCCCACCCCCATGATTCGTGCGGTGCGATTGGAGCAGATGCTCGATACACCTGCTCACATCTATTACAAGCATGAAGGAGTGAGCCCGGTTGGTTCTCACAAACCGAACACCGCTGTCGCCCAGGCGTTCTTCAACAAGGAGGCGGGAACGAAGGCGCTTACGACGGAGACGGGCGCAGGACAGTGGGGCTCGGCACTTGCGATGGCGTGTAACTTTTTCGGTCTCGATCTACAAGTGTTCATGGTGAAAGTCTCGTACCACCAGAAGCCCTACCGGCGCATCATCATGGAGCATTTCGGGGCCGAAGTGCATGCAAGCCCGACCGACTTCACGCAGTACGGAAAGAAGGTTTTGAACGAATCACCAGATTCGCCCGGTTCTCTGGGTATCGCCATCTCTGAAGCAGTGGAAGTTGCCGCAACAAGCGGCGGCAAAAAGAAATACAGTCTCGGCTCCGTGCTCGGCCATGTGTTGCTGCATCAAACGGTCATAGGGCTGGAGTCTCTCCAGCAAATGGAAATGGCAGGCGAGTACCCGGACATCGTCATTGGGTGTGCCGGCGGCGGCTCGAACTTTGCCGGCTTCGCTTTTCCATTTCTCCATCAGAATTTCACCGCAGGAAAGAAATCCAAGATTATTGCCGTTGAGCCGGCCTCGTGTCCGAGCATGACACGCGGGAAATATGCGTTTGATTACGGCGACACCGCCGGGACCGCACCGATTGTGAAAATGTATACGCTCGGACATACATTCGTTCCCCCGGGGATTCATGCGGGAGGGCTCCGCTATCATGGCATGTCGCCCAGCGTGAGCGCTCTTGTCGATCACGGCGACATTGAAGCACGAGCCGTGAAGCAGCTTGAGACCTTCCAGGCTGCCGTGCAGTTCTCGAAAGCCGAGGGAATCATCCCCGCTCCCGAATCTGCACATGCCATTCGAGTGGCTATTGATGAAGCGTTGAAGTGCAAAGTGAACGGTCAGAAGAAAGTCATTGCCTTCAACCTTTCGGGGCATGGCAACTTCGACCTCACCGCATACGACGCGTATCATCAGAACAAGCTTGACGACTATGAGTATCCTCAATCATTGGTCGACGAGGCGACGAAGCATTTGCCGGACGTGAAGGTGTGATCGCGCTTTCGGTGTACGACACGATCAAATCACTCCTCGAGGGTTACGGCATTGCGTTTCGCACCGTCCATCACGCACCCACGCGCTCGTCGGAGGAATCCGCCAACGTGCGCGGCATTGATGTTGCCCTCGGGGGTAAGGCGATTCTGATGAAAGTCGGCGACGAGTTCAAGCTCTTCGTCATCAGCGCAGCAAAGCGCATCGATTCGGCGAAGATAAAATCCCGTTTCTCCGTGAAGAAGATTCGCTTTGCCACAGCCGAGGAACTGCAGCAACTGACCGGACTCGTTCCCGGCTCGGTGCCACCGTTCGGGAAACCGATTCTTCCGTTTGAGTTGTACGTTGATGTATCCATCCAACAGAATCAAGAAATCGCGTTCAACGCCGGTTCGCTCACGGATTCCATCATCATGCGCACGGATGACTATTTTGAGGTGGCGGAGGCGGAAGTGTTTGAGTTCGGGGAGTGAGAAAACGGCTTGCGGATGATTTGAAACTGTGGTATCGTTGAGAAAGTGAAATCCAATCCAAACTAACAAAAGGAGAAACTCATGACTTCCCCCAAGTCCCTGCATCGTTCTCTGCTTGTCCTTTGTACTGTTTCATTGCTTTTTCTCTCCGCATGCAGCACAAATCCCGTAACCGGCCGCAAGCAACTGACGTTGATTCCGTCAGGCGAGATGCTCAGCATGAGCTTTTCACAGTACGATCAGTTTCTGAAAGAGAACAAGCTGAGCAGCGACCAACAAGCAACGCAAATGGTAAAACGTATCGGTCAGCGGATTCAAAAATCTGTTGAGACGTATGCAGCCGAAAAGAAATGGGCGAATCAACTCGAAGGATACAAGTGGGAGTTCAACCTTGTTGAGGACAAGCAGGTGAACGCATGGTGCATGCCCGGCGGCAAGGTTGTTGTGTACACAGGAATTCTTCCGGTCACAAAAGACGAAACTGGCCTGGCTGTTGTGATGGGACACGAAATCGCCCACGCCGTTGCAGAGCATGGCAACGAGCGCATGAGTCAGGGTCTGTTGGCAAATCTTGGAGGTGCAGCGCTTCAGGAAGCCGTCAAGAACAAGCCGCAGCAAACGCAATCACTCTGGATGACGGCATTCGGACTCGGCGCGCAATTTGGAGTCCTGTTGCCCTTCAGCCGTTCGCAGGAAAGCGAAGCCGACCAGATGGGCTTGATCTTCATGGCGATGGCGGGCTATGATCCCGCGCAGGCCGTAACATTCTGGGAGCGCATGGCGGCAAACAAAGGCGGACAAGCGCCGCCTGAATTCATGAGTACTCACCCGTCGGATGAAACGCGAATTGCCGACATAAAGAGACTTCTACCCGAAGCATTGAAGTACTACAAGAAGCCAAACTGATTCGCCTGCGCCCGGCAGACGTTCGGCACGTTCAATGGTGATTGCCGGGTGTCGTGGTATCTGTTTCCTGAATTCAATTGCGGAGGTTCTATGCCCAGAGCGTTCATGGTCACGAATCGCAACTATGGCAATGGTGCATTCGGGAGGTACATTGCCGACACAAGCTATTATGTCACCGACGTGTCGTCGGGCAAACGTCTCTCTCCTTCGAGTTGGAAGCGACTGAAGGCGAACGAGTTCATCGATGAGCTGGTTGCCGAAGCCGAAGGGTATCCGATGTTCTTCGAAGAAGAGAATGAAAAGCAGAAGCATGTATCGCTTTTCATTCATGGCTACAACACGGATTGGGTGGATTCGGTTGCCTCTTGCAATGCGCTGTGGGACTCGCTGTACGCCGGATCGAATTCGCTGGGCGTCCTCGTCTTGTTCTCGTGGCCATCCAACGGAAATGTCGCGGGATATCTTCCTGATCGGGAAGATGCCCGGGAGACTGCGCCGCAACTGGCCGAACTCTTTGTCACGTTGCACGATTACTTGTTTGCCAAGCAGCGGCTTGCAGCGAAGAGCCAGGACCCGACGAAGTTTTGCAAGGCGAAGGTGTCCGTCATTGCTCACAGTATGGGAAACTTCGTTGCGCAGAATGCCCTCGCTGCAGCGGCAAAACGACTCAACAGTCCGCAGCTCGTGACACTCATTCACCAGCTGGCGATGGTTGCTGCTGATGTCGACAACGATATTTTCCAGGACTATAAACCGCTTGACAGCGACGGATCGCTGATGGCAAATCTCTGCTATAGAATCTCAGCGTTGTACACCGGGCTTGATCAGGTGTTGGGCGCGTCCGCCGGGCTGAAACACTTCGGCACGCGCCGCCTTGGTCGCAGCGGACTTGCCGATCCTGCCGGTGTGTATGACAATGTGTGCGAGTTTGATGTATCGCCGCTGGTGAAGAACCAGGGTAACATCCATTCCGCAGTGTTTCAAAGCGAGAAGGCATTGCAACTTCTTCGCGGAATTCTCATCGGAAAAGATCGCAAAGTGCTTCTCTCAAAACTCTTCTAACATTCTATAGCTATGACTCAACCTGATTTCTTCACACTCTTTCCGGTTCTTCTCGGAGTACTACTACTGTTCTGGGGAAGGAAAGTCTTCTGGCTCTTCGTCGGCGCGGTGGCATTTGTTGTGGTGATGACGATCGCGCCGCGGTTCATACATCATCAAGAGTCGTTGATTTTCTACATTGCCGTTGGGATAGGTGTTGTGGCCGCGATTGCGGGATTCTTTTTGCAGAAGGTGGCGTTGCGCATTGCTGGATTCATTGCTGGCGGGTACCTGTTGTTCAGTGTCTGGGAAAAATACGCGTCGCTGAGTGCACTGCCATGGTGGCTCCCGTTTGCTGTTGGCGGAATCCTTGGCGCTATTCTGCTTTCATTTCTTTTTGACTGGGCGTTGATAGTCCTTTCGTCGCTGACTGGAGCATTTCTCATCGTACAGAATCTGAATTTTAGTCCGAATCTGTTTGCTGGGTCACTCATTGTCCTTTCACTGATTGGCATTGTGGTCCAGGCGAAGTCAAAGCGCGGCAAAGGAAAGAATGAGTAGGCAAGGACAAATAGCTGAGTGAGGAAGTTGCGACTTATGCTCATGAATCGTAATCGCTTCTCACTCATTCTTCTTTTGCTTATCTTGTTGCACAGATTGATTTAGTAACGGGAGAGTGTACAATCGTTCTCAGACTTTGGACCATCCTCGGCGACTATGCCGAGTACCTGAATGAGCGCTTGAAGGACTTCGTGTCGACGATGCAGGAGTTCTTCTGGTTTACGCTTCGCACCTTCAAGAACTTCAAACATATCCGCCGCTACCGCGACGAAATCCTCAACCAGATGTATATCAGCGGCACGGAATCCATTCCCATCGTATTCGTCAGTTCACTTGCCATCGGATGTTTGCTGACTGTAGAAGTCGGCAACCAGCTCGAAGGCTTTGGCGCGAAGTTGCTGACAGGACGAACGACTGCGCTGTCCGTGATTCGTGAAATGGGTCCGATTGTCACCGGCTTGATGCTCTCGGCACGTGTTGGCGCGCGCAATGGGGCGGAACTTGGCGCGATGCAGATTTCGGAACAAATCGATGCACTGCGCGCCTTCGGCACCGATCCCATTGCACGGCTCGTCATGCCGCGGCTGGTCTCGGCGCTCGTCATGTTTTTTCCCTTGACCGCGCTCAGCGATTTTGTGGGTCTCGTTGGCGGCGGATTGGTTGCGCAGGCATATCATCATATCGATCCCGGCTTCTACTGGAACTCGGCACTCAATCTGCTCATCGTGAAGGATTTTGTTGTGGGCGCGATCAAGCCGGTTGTGTTCGCGTTCATTATTACACTCGTGAGTTGCTTTAACGGATTCTCTGCACAGGGAGGAACTTCCGGTGTCGGACGCTCGACCATCAAAGGCATTGTCGTTTCATCCGGCTTGGTGTTGGTGGCCAACTTTTACATCTCCAAGTTGGTGCTGGAGAATATGAATTTCTAGACTTTCCAAACCCTGAGCGTTTTGTAGCGAAGGGTCCGGCATAGTCTGGTAAGAAAACATCTTCGTGCGTCTGATTATGAAGTGTTATTGTGATTCAGGAGAGAATGCCCTTCGCTCCGCTCAGGGTTCGCTGGACGCCCTGAGCGTTTTCAGCGAAGGGTATGGATAGTTTGATACTAAGAAAACATCTCGTACGTCTGATCAAGAAGTGCTATTGCGATCGAGAGGAAGACCCTTCGCTTCGCTCAGGGTCTGATTACGCTCAGGGTTTAGGATGATCGAATTCAAAGACGTTCATTTATATTTTTCGGGACGCAAGGTTCTCAAGGGGATCTCCATGCAAATCCCCGACGAAAAAATTACAGCGATTCTTGGTCCTTCCGGTTCCGGCAAAAGCACGATCATCAAGTTGATGCTCGGTCTCATTCAGCCGACGTACGGGCACGTGTACGTTGACGGCGTAGACATCAGCCGATTTTCTGACGAACAGCTGTTTCCCATCAGAAAAAAAATGGGAATGGTGTTTCAAGGAAATGCCCTGTTCGATTCGATGAGCGTGAATGACAACATGGGATTCTTCCTGCGGGAGAATCTGGATTTGCCCGATGATGAGGTTACACACCGCGTTCAAGAGCAGCTGAAGTTTGCCGGGCTCGAAGGTCACGGCCACCAGTTACCCGACAGCTTGTCCGGGGGAATGCGAAAGCGAGTGGCTATTGGCAGGGCCCTCATCTTCGAGCCAGCGATGGTGTTGTTCGATGAGCCGACGGCGGGTCTCGATCCTGTCAGCTCGAAGAAGATTCTCGACTTCATAAAACAATTGAATCTGGAAAAGGGGCTTGGCGCTGTTATGGTAACACACATCATTGGGGATGTGTTCGCTGTAGCAGATAGTGTGCTGATTCTATACCAGGGAAGATTGATCTATAATGATACGCCGGAGAAAATGAAAGAATGCGATCACCCGTTTGTACAGTCCTTCCTGGCGGACCCGGAGGAATTATGAGTAATAACGACGTCACAGACTTTTTGGACATCATAGACTAAAGACCTAACAGACTGTTCTTATGGCAAACGTAGACACATCAGCAACCGGCGGCACGCGGTGGCGAAATCTTCGG
>CAYJNF010000048.1:0-13032 GCA_964370915.1 uncultured Chitinophagales bacterium | reverse complement strand
CGTGAGGAAACTTGTGTGGGCACAAAGTATCAAAAAACGATGTGAGAATCAAAAAGTGAGCTCTCGTCTGATGGCAATGTGGAATAAATCGTAGATAATTAATACATTCGTCCACGCAGTTGCTGTTCTTTAACAACATTCGGAGGAACCTATGAGAGCAATCTGGAAGGGCCACATTCGCTTCTCGCTCGTGACGATTCCTGTCCGCATTTACAATGCCGTGGACACTGACCAAACGATCCGTTTCAATCAGCTCCACAAAGAGGATAACGGACCCATCGGTTACGAAAAGAAATGCAAGAAGTGCAACAAGCCGGTCTCCTCCGAGGACATCGTGAAGGGCTATCCCTACGAACCCGACCGGTATGTGATCGTCGGGAAGGATGATCTCGACAAGCTGAAGCTCAAGAGCACAAAGATCATCGAGATCGAAGGATTCATCGATGCGAAGGAAGTCCACCCGACACTTTATGAATCTCCATACTATGCAGGGCCTGATGGACCAGTTGCCGTGAAGGCGTACTCACTGCTTGCAGCGACGCTGAAGGAGACGAAGAAGATGGGAATCGGGAAAGTGGTATTGCGGGACCGCGAAGATGTTGTGATGATTGCACCGCAGGAGAACGGCATTTGTCTCTACAAGCTCCGCTCGCCCAAGGAGGTCCGTAACATCAATGAAGTGCCTCAGCTCGACGGCAAGACCGTCGACAAGAAGCAGCTGGACCTCGCGCGCAACCTCGTGGAGTCGATGAGCACATCGCTCAACAAACTCGATCTCACGGACAAATACAACGACGCATTGCGGGAGTTGATTGAGGCGAAGATCGAAGGAAAGCAAATCGTGGAGGTGGAAGAAGAGGAGAAGCCGATTGTCGACATCATGACGGCGCTGAAACAGAGCATCGAACAGGCGAAGTCACAACGCAAACCGATGGAGAAGGCCACGGGCGAGAAAAAGAAAGTGGCGGCCAAAACAAACGGCAAGGAAGCGAAAGCAAAGAAGGTAAAGGCCGCGTAATTGATCATGGAAACCATGATAACTCTGAACCAGAGTATTTGTTGTGGTGAATAGAAGGAAATGTGTGTGAGCAGTAATGTGGGAAAGATACTTCAGTTCGTACCGCCGCAACCGGACAAGTTTGGCTTCGAGCGTGTCAGTAAGCGAAAAAAGAAATCGGGCGCAAGTCCCGCGCAACTGAACCTGTTCTCGCCCGGCGGGCATGTGTTGCATCTGCCCCCGAACACAAGTCCGTTTGAAGAAGCACTGCTGCTCGATGAACGGGACGACGAACGGGCGGAGGTTGCATATCGACGCGCAATCGACGAAGGCGACGATGCGGCCGATGCATACTGCAATCTGGGCATCATCATGTCGAAGCGGGGATTGACCGCAAAAGCATTTGACTGCTTCACCAGGTCGCTGGAACAGGATCCCCGGCACTTCGAATCGCACTACAATCTTGGCAACTTATACTTCGAGGCAAAGGACCTGAGTCTTGCCCGTGTGCATTACGAAATTGCCGCCAAGGTCGAGCCCGATCATGCCAGCGTGTACTTCAATCTCGGACTTGTTGAAGCGATGGCCAACGATCTTCATTCGGCCATACAATCTCTGAAGAAATACAAATCCCTTGCAACGCTCGATGAAGGCAGTAAGGCAAACGACCTTCTGGAAAACCTTCAACGCTCAATCAGCGCACAACGTTAGGCCCTGCAACACCAGGTGGCCTGACGACAACACTCGCATCGCATCATGCCTCCCGGTAACCCGCCGGATCAATCGAGTACTCGGCCATTTTTCTGTAGACCGTCTTTCGATCGATATCCATCAGCTTCGCAATCTGATTGATGTTGCCTTTGTACAATCGCAGCATGCGGACCAGATACTTCTCTTCGGCATCGCGCACGATGGCGCCAATGTAGTCTTTGTACGGCGTGTTGAGGTCGACCTCTGCGGTGGGTCCTTTTGTCACGAGCGGGGTCCCGTCATCTGTCGGCAGTTCAATACTCATGATCGTCTCTCCAGTAGTCTTTATCATCGCTCTCTTGATCAGGTTTTCCAGCTCGCGAATGTTCCCACGCCAATTGTAGTTCATCATGCTTGTGATTACCGACGGGGCAATGAACTTCACACGCCCGCCGCCCAGACTCAGATGCCGTTGAATAAAGTGTTCGGCGAGCAGCGGAACATCTTCCAACCGTTCACGCAACGCGGGGAGATGAATGGGAAACACGCTGAGCCGATAGTACAGGTCCTCGCGAAAATCCCCCTGCTTGCTCATCACTTCCAGATTGCGATTGGTTGCCGCGACAATCCGCGTATCGACTTGAATTGATGTGTTGCCTCCGACACGCTCGAAGGTTTTTTCTTGCAGCACGCGCAGCAGCTTTGTTTGCACCGTCGGCGCCAGGTCACCGATCTCGTCAAGGAAGAGTGTGCCACTGCTCGCCTCTTCGAACTTTCCGGGTTTCGTTTTCATCGCACCGGTGAACGCACCCTTTTCGTGTCCGAACAATTCACTCTCCAGCAAATTCTCCGGAATGGCAGAGCAGTTGACAGCAATGAAGGGACGTGAATTCCGGTTGCTGTTGTAATGCAACGCGCGTGCAACAAGCTCCTTCCCTGTTCCACTCTCTCCCTGAATCAGGATCGTCACATCGGTATCTGCAACCTGGCGTATCGATTGAATGACCTGCTTCATTTTTTCACTCCGGCTTACCATGCTGCCGAAGCTGTATGTTGTGTGCAGTTCTTCACGGAGTTGTTTCAGTTCGCGATCTTTCGCCTGCGAATCCACTGCGCGGCGGATCTTCAGCAACAGCTCGGCGTTGTTGCACGGCTTCGTCAGATAATCGTTGGCGCCGAGGCGCATCGCCTCCACGGCGGAGCTGATCGAGCCGAACCCCGTCACCATGATCACCGTGAGGTCGGGATACATCGAGCGCACTTTCTCCAGCAGCTCAATGCCGCTCATCTTTGCCATCACGAGGTCGGACAACAGCAGGTCAACCTCCGCTGACGCCAGCATCGTAAGCGCTTCGTCGGCACTTGCGGCAAGGTGGACGTTGTATCCCTCATCTTCCAGAAGCGTCCGCGTTGCCACGCGAAAGGCCTTATCATCATCGACAACGAGTATATGCTCGCGAGCGGTAGTCATTGTTTTAGTCATAGAGATCGTGTTGTGCGGGAAGTTCTACGGTGAATGTCGTGCCGGCGCCGACGGCGCTTGTCACGGTGATGGTTCCTTTGTGTTGCTGCACGATGCCGTACGTAACCGAAAGCCCGAGTCCGACACCGCTGACTTCCTTCTTTGTCGTAAAGAACGCGTCGAATATTTTTCCGAGATGTTCGGGGGGAATTCCCACGCCCGTGTCACTGACTTGAACTTGCACGAAGCCGTCCTTGCGTGTGGCAGAGAGCCTGAGCCGCCCTCCATTGGGCATGGCATCACGCGCATTGATCATCAAGTTTAGAAAGACTTGCTTCAGTTTGTCGCGTGAACCGGAGACAAGCGGCAGATGTGCATCGGCATGGAACTGTGTGACAATGTTGTGGCCGGCAAATGGCCGCTCGTTTTCCTTGAGCAGATGTTCCAGAAGATCCTGAACATCAACCGGGGCGCGCTCGAATTCAACAAGGGAGCCGCGGTAGAAGTCCAGCATTTGGCGTGTGAGTTTCGCCATGCGGGTCACTTCTTCAAGCGCCAGCGAGACCAGCTCATGGGCGACGCCATCCACTTTCCGCAGCGAGGATTCGAGAAGGCTTTGAATGTTGTGGATGGGATTATTGATTTCGTGGGAGAGTTGTGCCGTCATTCTTCCGGTGGCCGCGAGACGTTCACTCTTCACCAGTTCGTCCTGCGCCTCTTTGAGACGCGCCAATGCCTGCTCCACTTCTGCGTTCCGCTCGGCAAGGTTCTTGTTCGCCTCATCGAGCTGCTGAATCTTTTCCTTGAGCGACTCGCGCATGGCATTGAACTTGGACGAGAGAAACGCCAGCTCATCGCGCGAAGCATGGGCGACGGCACGATCATCTCGCAGAATCGCGTAGTCCAGATTGCCTGCGCTGATTTCCGTTGTCGCCTGCACCAGCGCATCAACAGGCCGCGACACAAAGCGTGAGACCACGACGCTGGCAAGGAAAATCGCAACAACTGCAAAGCCGATGAAGATGATAAATGAGCGTTTCCAGTTCCCCTGCGCCGCATCAGAGATTTGCGACAATGAAATGTGCAGATCCGTCGCGCCGAGCGTGTACCCGATCGGGACGGCGTGGCATTTCTGGCAAACTTCCGTGGCATTGAATGGCAACACACCTCTGAAGCGGTCGCCGTCGCGCGTAAATAGCGGTTTGCCGGTTTTCAGCACCTCACGTTCAATGTCATCATGGGGCTGGAGCGTCTTGTGCCGGGTGTTGATGCGCTTCCCTTTGGAAGGGTCAAGCACTTCAGGTCGCAGGCGAAGATTATTCACCAGAATATGCAGCGTGTCCAGTTGCCTGATCGTGCTGATCCCCTCCAGAAACTTCTCATCCACTTCGAGATTGGTGACCATCATGCTGACCAATGATTCTCTGATGATGTCGGCGTACGTGTGCGCGGCGACCTGAGCCTGCTCCATCATTTCCTGTTCCTGAAAATGATTGTTGAGCGCAACGCTGAGGGCTATAAACAGGAGAAACAGCGGCAGTATGCCGAGCAGAATCTTGCGTGATATCGACCAATCGCGAAACATCGGGTAGATAGGAGGTTTTGGGATTACATGATACCGATTGCCACTGTGAGAATCAATGAATTGAGATTACACCGATTCAACGTATTAACGTACTTTCATCCCGACAAAGTTGCATTGCTCCGCTCACCCGCCTATATTGCAGACGCATCCTCGTCTCCACGCTCGCATGAAACTCAGCGAACAAACACAAGAAATACTCAAGCGCATCGAAGTTATTTCCGCGCGCAAATTTTCGTTTGCCGACGAAGTGGGGACGTTGATCGATGTCGCGCACCGCTCGCATCAGGAACGTCTGCTCGATGATCTGAGCTTTCACGCAAAGTTCGCGCACAAGTCGTTCGGCATCATGAGGCGGATTGGCAAGGATGCGGATGGATACGACAAGTTATCGAAAGAATTCGGCGAAAGCGTCGAGAAGGCGAAAGCTCTGCTGCAAAGCCTTGCAGAACACGCTCCGGCAGAGATGAATACAAGGATCGCTTCAGATTTTGTGGCACTCACTCCTGAGGCGTTCGATCGACTCATGACGTTGTTGCATGATTTGAGTTGGTACAAAAACTATCTGATCGATTCCCGCAACCTCTGAGATTTCTTGAAAAGCGCTCATAAAAATTGTACATTGACCCATGCCAGAGAGACACTCATCATCTGCTACGCGTGACTCCTCGCTTTGGCGGATTGCACTCTTTGTCTTCATCGTATTTTCCATCGTTTGGCTCGGCGCAGTGAACGTCCGCGCACTCATCGGTAACGACATTCTTAAGACTGGCACGGTGGAATTCGAAGACTACATTGATCCATCGGCAGAGCGGGAGGTCTTCAGGCTCGTATCCATTGCCTCGATTGCCATCCTGATTGGTTACGCCGGTACGCTGCTCGGCAGCATCGTGTTTCTTGTTGCGTCTCCATTCAAGTTCAAAGAGCACGGATGGCTGATGATGAGTGCGATCCTGTTTTATATGTTCGTCGCGGTAGAGATCTATACGCTGCACCTTGATTGGAAGATGGTGTATCTGGAATTTTTCACCACGGCGGACAATACGATGTTCCGGACACTGTTCCGGGCGCGCATAATGGCGTTGCAGGGCGTTCCGTTGATCGCCCAGTTGTGTTACTACACCATCATCGGGCTTGCCGTGTTCCAGCCCATGAAGAAGATGCAGACTGCATGAAGCACGAAGAGATTCTTGCCGAGTTGGAAGAGACGGCGCGCCAAATGGGCGTGACGGTCCGCTATGAGAAAGGGGATTTCGAAGGGGGATTCTGCATTCTGAAAGACACGATGATTCTGCTGGTGAACAGAAAACTGTTGCCGAACCGGAAGGCGGCCGTGCTCGCCGTTGCCATGAACGAGATCGGGCTGGAGAACGTGTTCCTGAAGCCGGCAATCCGGGAGTACATCGAAGACGAAGTTGCGCGGGCAGCGCGATCCACTAAAGTCGGATGATCTAGCGCGATGATCAAAGCCGTCGTGTTCGATCTTGATAATACGCTCGTCGACTTCATGGCCATGAAGCGACAGGCGATCACCGCAGCAATCAACTCGATGATCGACGCGGGTCTGCGATTGACACGCGACGAGGTGCACGAACGGATCGATACCATTTACAAAGAGCGCGGCATTGAGTTTCAGAATGTCTTCGACCAGCTCCTCTATGATGTGTTTCAGAAAGTCGATTACAAGATTCTCTCGGCGGGCATTATTGCGTACCGTCGGGCGCGGGAAGCGGCGTTGGTTCCCTACCCGCACGTGAACATGACACTGATCTCGCTCGTGAAGCGGGGAATTCGGCTGGCCGTCATTTCGGATGCCCCGGGTCGCGAGGCGTGGCTTCGGCTCTGCTATCTGGGATTTCATCACACGTTCGATCATGTGATCACATTCGACGACACGGGCGAACGCAAGCCAAGCCCGGTTCCGTTTCGCAAAGCCCTCGACCTTCTTCGGGTGGAGCCCCACGAGGCGATCATGGTCGGCGATTGGGCGGAGCGCGATATGGTCGGAGCTGCGCAGGTCGGGATGAAAACTGTTTTTGCACGCTACGGCGATACCTTCGGCACCATCGAGAGCAACGCGCACTACGATATCAATGATGTGTCCGAGTTGCTGCGTGTGATTGACACAGAAAATTCGTTGTCCTGACGGGCCATCATGGTGCGTGGCATCGGTGTTGATATTATCGAGATCGGGAGAATTCGAAAGAGCATCGAAGATCTCGGCGATCATTTTGTACAGAAAATTTTCACCGTGCAGGAAATCGCCTACTGCACGGCAAAGCCGAACGCCGTTCAACATTTTGCTGCACGCTTTGCCGCAAAGGAGGCCTTGAGCAAGGCACTCTCAACCGGTTGGTCGGGCGAATTTCGGTGGAAGGATGTTGAAGTCATGAATGAGCCATCGGGCAACCCGATACTCGCATTGCACGGAACGATGAAAGAGATGTTGTCGCACTGTTCAGTATTTGTATCACTCTCGCATTCGGACAATCACGTTGTTGCGATGGTGGTAATTGAGGAGACGCCGGGGTGAAGTTTTCCATCTATAAGAAACTGGTTGCTGGATTCCTCGTGGTGATCGGGTTGATGATCGCCGCCAACGTGTATGTGCTCTGGCAGCTCAACGATGTCACCAAGCTTACCAGCCGGACGTTTCAGAATGACGTCCGCTCCATCAATCTCGCAAAGCAGCTTCAGACGATCCTCTTTGAGGAAGACCGCCACGCACTCAAGTTCCTCGTTTCCCGCGATACGACATATTTTACGCTCTACGCCGACCAGTCGAAGTTGTTCGTCCAGTTCCTCGATTCGCTGTACGATGCCGCGCCAAACAATACGGAAGTCGGACTGATTTTCGACTTGCGGAAGGGACATGCCTGGGCGCGCGAGGTTATGAACATCGAAGCGACGCGCACGCAACGACTTTCCGTAGACCAGATCGGCGAACAGGATCACGCCCGCTCGGATACGATCGAGGCACTCTACGCAAGTCTCAACCGGCTCATCCGCTCCAACGAAGAGGAAGTGAGCAACTCTGTTTCCAACATCAACGATACAATGGTGCGGTCGTCCAACGTCGCGTGGTTGATTACAGTCGGAGCGCTGCTGGTTGCGCTCTGCGTGGCGCTGTTTATTACCGGCACCATCGTGCGTCCCATCCGGGCACTCATCCGTGGAACGGAGAACATCGCGCGCGGAGTCTTCGACCCCATTGAAGTCAAGTCCCGCGACGAGATGGCGTTGCTCGCAGAAGCGGTGAACGAGATGAGCGTGAAGCTGAAGCAGATCAACGATCTCAAGACCGAGATGCTTCACCACATTTCGCACGAGCTTCGCACGCCGTTGCAAACCATGCTTTCTGCGCAATACCTGCTGGCGGACCCGAAACGTGGAACGCTGACCCCCGAGCAGTTGCGGCTTGTCGGATCGATCAAGGAAGGTGTGAGGAAGCTGACGCACTTCAGCAACCAATTCCTCGACATCCAGAAGATCGAGCATGGTTCCATGGAGTACACTTTCGTGCGGACTGACATTCTCTCCCTCGTTTCACCTACCGTGCGGGACATGCAGATCGTCGCGTCGCAAAAGGAAGTCAACATTGAATACAGTCACGAGAACGAGCTCCCCGAAATCCTCGCCGACACAGAGAAGATCTCCCAGGTCATCAGCAACCTGCTGAGCAATGCAATCAAGTACACCGAGAGCGGAGGTACAATCCGAGTGAAGGTCACCGGACAGAAAAAGCGCGTCAGGATCGAAATCGCAGACACAGGTGCCGGCATCTCCAAAGAAGACCTGCCGCGGATTTTTACAAAATTCTACCAGGCGAAGAATGCAAAAAAGGGGACGGGCATCGGACTGGCGCTGGTGAAAGCTCTAGTGGAGGGACACAAAGGAATCGTCACGGTGGAAAGCGAACTTGGGGTGGGCACAACATTTACCGTGGAACTGCCGATCGCTCCGCTCGAAGTAAAACAAACCCCCGCTGAACCTGTTGCCTCCGAAGGATTGCCATCATGAAACGGTTGGTTCCCATTCTTACGATACTTCTGTGCGCAGGCTGCGGGCCGGGAGCCTCGCTGCGCAATGATTCAGAAACGCGTGCTGAGTACCATATGCAACTTGGCGACAGTCTTGAAATCGTGAACGCTCTCCGTGAAGCGGCGCTGGAGTACCGGCTGGTTGCCGAACTGTATCCCACCACCACCAGCTACGCAGAGGCCGTCCGCAAATCCGCGTTTCTCTACAGCAATCCGATGAATCCCGCACGAGACGACAGTGTGTCGCTGTACTGGTTTCGCAAGTATGTCTCGCTTCCGATCTCCCGCGAAGAGCGGACCACTGCGGAGATCTATGTCACCATGCTCGAGCGGCTCACCATTCTGCGAAACGAAATCAAAAGCAACAACATCATCGTCGATAGTCTCCAATCGGTTGCCCGCCGGCAGGTGGCCGAATTGGCGTCCAAGAACAAAAGAATCCAGGATCTGGAAGTCGATCTGAAACGCACCACCACGGAGCTGCAAAACCTTCGTGACGTGGATGTACGCATCAACAAACGCAAGGGGGGCAAATAGCACCGATTGCTATTCGGTGCGTAATTCAGTAATTTTTTTCCCAACAGCATGTCCAGGCGTCGGTTCGACAATCACGGAGTGAGTGAATGAAAGCAACCGGAATCAAAAAACTGTATTACTCGATCAGTGAAGTCAGCAAGATCACCGACCTCGAGCAATATGTTCTTCGGTATTGGGAATCCGAGTTCGATGAACTCAGACCGCAAAAGAACCGCGCCGGCAATCGCATCTACACCAACCGCGACATCAAACTTATCCTCTACATCAAAAAGCTCCTCCGGGACGAACGCTACACCATCGAGGGAGCAAAGCAAGTCCTCAAATCCTACACGCCCGACACCGACACCGGTGAACAGCTCGAGCTCATCGACGCGCCAAAACCAAAGACGAAGATCAAAGACGAGCAGTTGCGCACCGATGTGCTCGAGGTAAAGAAGTTTCTCGAAGAGCTGCTGCTGAAGTTAGACTGAATCCTTTCATGATTCTCTGGACGAGAGATAACGGCATCCTAACGCACTCTCTTCAATACAACTGTCCGGATATCGCCTACCATCGTTGACTCCGTTACCAACTCAAAATTCTTTGCAAGGCGGGACGTGAATTCTTTCGCCCTCGCCCCTTCCGCATCGATCACGATATACTTCACAGAACCAGGAAATTGGGTCCCTTTGACAGCTGGTAAACTGTCGGAAGTATCGTTTCGAGAAAGATCGTACAGCGTGTAGAGTAGTGAATCTTTTGGGGATAACATGAATGTGCGGAACGAAAGTGGATTGTACCCGCCGGCAAAGAGCAGGTAATTTGTCTGAAACGTGAATGACACTCCCTTGGGAACCAGATGCAGATTGCGTGCACGCGGCGCACCCAACCGATCGTCGAGCGTCAAAATCGGATTGCCGGGTGGGATGTAGCTGACAAGAAACTCATGCCGCTTTTGAATGAGCGTGCTTGATGCGCTGTAATCTTGCAACCGCACGAACGCAACAACACAAAGTAACACTGCCACAGCGACCTGCACCAACCGCAAGAGTTTTCCGGGAATGACCGTGAATCCTGCGACGAGGGCAAACCAGATAATCGCAAACCGATGTGAGAGCTCGGCAATTCCCAGAAAATGTTTCGGACCCAGAAAGGTGAACAGCGTCAAGAGAACCGCAAGCCGGGCAACCGCCGATTCGTTGAACTTGGTCAGAAGGGGTTTAATCGCGAAGGCAATCAAAAGAATTCCGATCAGAACAAAACAGACCGTTACAATAAATCGCAGCATGGAGAATTCGAACGGCGGATACGCCCATCCGACAAAGAACGGTTTTGTGATAAGCGCTAGCCGGTATCGGAGATCTATTTGCCATTCGATGCGAGACAGCACAGCTTGCCCCGACACTCCAACAACGTAGAACGCGCTCAATGCCGCGCCGATTCCCATGCTCACGACCGTTGCCCGGCGGACACGAGCATTCGTGCGTTTGTTGAGCAGAAGGAGGACACAATACAAAGCAAACACTGCAAAGCACACGGCATGCGAAAGGAAGAGGAGCACGGAGAGCAGTGCAGTGATCCAGGAGTTCTTTGTTGAGAATTGCGCTCTTCTGTTTTCAACATAGGCGAGCGACGTGAAGAGCAGACAGACGCCGATCAGGAATCCCATGTTGCCGTTGAAAAACAGTATGTTGAACAACATCGCCACCGCAATCACCCACAGGCCCGATTTCTGTTCCTGGGATTTGTAGAACGACCTGATCGCCAATGGCAGCCACAGGAGATACGATGTGAGGATCAGTTTTCCGGCAGTCTCGATCGGCACTATCATGGACAGCATTGCGGTCGGGATTACGAAACCGCCATTAGGGATTGGCGCGATGAGCAGTGCGTACCAGCGGCTGTAGTCGAAGGCAGGATTTGTGTAATTGGCAAGGACGTGAGCCTGAAGCAGCCACTCGGGATAGTCATTAGATGGCACGAACCGGAACATCCAGATGAGGACGATATGCGAAAGCCATGAGATGAGAGCCGCAGGGAGTAATAGTCTTCGGAAAGCATTCACATTCACACTCACAGGATGGTGGAGTCAAGTGTTCAGTACAAGGACCATCGGCAAACCAACCGCCGGAATCAAACTTCCTCTTGCAGGCGGAAGCGATGTTTCGTATCTTGGAGCAGTAGTTTCGGAGCGTGGCGCAGCCCGGTAGCGCACTTGCTTGGGGTGCAAGGGGTCGTGGGTTCAAATCCCGCCGCTCCGACGAAAAAAATCGCATCACGGATCATCCCGCACACAACAAACGTGCGGGATTTTTTTTAGTCCTCTGCAAATTCAGCTCGTCATCGTCCCGCACTGAAAACGTGCGGCCTGCATGCTCTGCGAGTCAACGCTTTCGTAGAGTCGTAGACCGCTCCGAATCGCTACATCAATCTTCGTGGAGAGAGTTCAGATGACTCAGAAGAATTTCAAAATCGCGAACAACGGCATCATGGGCAGGAATCTCCAGATAGGTCTCAAGCACGCCATGTAGCTTTGGCGCAATCATCCGAAATTGTTTCCGGTCAAGCCGGCAATAGAAGTCCGCGTTGAATCGCACAACCCGAATGGGTCCGCACATGCCGAGAGCATGAACTAACCATGTGTCGTTGGCGGGGAAATGCGCTCGGGCGTTTTCCACTTTGTCCGGACGCACCCACAACGCCGCGTCGGGCTGGACATGTTCCACCTGCGGGCCTGTGACTTCCAGGAACACGTTCGTGTTCTCGACCCACAGATCGGCGGCACCGCGCTCGTATCCATGTTTGTCAGCGCGGCCGGAAAGAAACTCACATGTCCCTGTTCCCAGACCTACGGGTCGTACCTGTTGTCCTGTTGCAGTTCTGATACGCTCTACGATTTGTGCAACACGTTTGGCTTCAAACGCCCAACTGTCTTTGTACAATCGTTTCCAGTAGTCTTCGTCGGTCACGATGTCGCCCTCCAGCCATGTTAAGAATTGAGGGTTGTCCGCAAACACCAGCGCGTAAAACACGATGGCAACTTACAAAAAGATCCCGAAATATGTCGGACGGGGAATTCCATGGCGATAGCGATAGAGAGAACACCTTCTTGCGAACACTGACCTTGAAGATGAGGGGCTTTTTTCTTACCATGAGCCCAGCCAGAAAACAAGAGTTCCTGGTTTTTCATAACGCCCGGATGGCGAAATTGGCAGACGCGCTAGCTTCAGGAGCTAGTGGCCGCAAGGTCGTGCAGGTTCAAGTCCTGTTCCGGGCACACGCTTGAAGGGAAGTTTGACTCTGTTGGAGTTGGCTGAGAAAAGGAATCGAGATCTGGGGAATTCGATAGAGATTGCATATGAGTGCATCCCTTTGTCGGTCGCCAACAAGTTCCTTTACAGCAGCCGTAACAACACCATCCTTCCATTGGTGTTCCTGAGTCGAACTTCCATATGAAGTTAGTAAAAAATGCCGTGGCTTCTTGAGCGGCATTTCTTATTGTGCACAAGCCTATTAACGTTGACTTGAAATCTGCTCTAACGCTTGTCAACACTTTTTTCTCCTCCTCGCTGTCGTTTTCCCATGACGGTTGCAGTTCCATACTGGTGACTCATCTCCCCAACAATCACAACACAAACATGCATCAACAGAGAACAACTCTTGCCCTTTTGTTTGGAACGGCCCTCGTGTTCCGGGTGGTCTTCTTTTTTCTTGTGGCGCCATATAATCAAACCGTGCAGAAGGA
>CAYJNF010000047.1:1426-13141 GCA_964370915.1 uncultured Chitinophagales bacterium | reverse complement strand
CGGCCAAACAGCGCATAGAAATTCCCAACTGTGATGTCGCCGCCTGCATCAATGTCTCCCACTCCTGCGGTGATGTACTTGTAGGCAATGTCCGCATAGCGCGTTTTGCCGCGGCTGACTGCCGGGTTGGGATCATTCGGTTGAAATATTTCAAACCGAAAACCTGCCGAAAACATCTTGTACCGATAATCGAGATTTAGCCAATTTTCAAAAATCTCGCGCTTGAGTTCGCGATCATAGGAATATTTCATCTGGTTGGCAATGCCGAATCCCTCCGGCAACAAACTCTCGCCGGCGGAATCCGTGACTTGAGCGAAAGCAGGGAGAACGGTACACACGATTGCGATGGCAACGCGTCGGAGAATGCAATTGAATGTGATCATAGATGGAATGTCGTTGTCAAAATGGAGACGAGACGGAGAGTGCGCAAGAAGAGGAGAGCAGCTCATTGTGCCAGCAATTCGTCAATCGCTTTTCGAAGTTCAAGCTCATCTCCCCTTTTGTATCCCGAATGTGTGTAGACGACTCTCCCTTGCTTGTCGACGACCGCCACAAAAGGAACGGTCTGCGCATAGTAGAGCCGGGCGACTTCCGAGTTTGTATCGAGAAGGATTGTGTATGGATAATTCCTGGACCGCACGAGGGGTTTCACTCTTGCAACGCTCTTTTCGGAATCGGTCGAGATTGCCAGAACGGTGACGTTCTTGTCCGCGTAGTTGCCAATCCAACGCTGCATCTCATTCAACTCTTCGATGCACGGCTTGCACCACGTGGCCCAGAAGTCGAGGATGATTGGTCCCGACCCGACAAGCGACGAAAGGTCGACGCGATTCCCCTTGATATCTTCGAGCGTAAAGTTCGGTGCTTTCCGTCCTTTGCTTGTTGTCTGGGCAGCAGCGGAAGTCAGAAGGATCAGCACAGAGAGCAGAATAGCGGAATACTTCATAGCGTATCACTTTGGTAGTTCAACTCAATATCTTTCGGACACAGGATTTCTCCTGCGCCCCGTTCACATCACTTCGTCAAAACCATTTTATTGATCGCTGAGAGGTCGCCAACACGTAATCGATAGAAATAGATTCCAGATGTGTAGTCCGACGCATCAAAACTCACTTCATTCACACCTTCCGCCATTCGTGCATCAACAAGCGTGGCAACTTCCCGTCCCAGCACATCGAGCACGGAGAGCACCACATGTCCCGCCTCAGGAATGGTGTAGCGAATCGTTGTCGTGGGATTGAAAGGATTGGGATAGTTTTGTTCAAGATTGAACGTCACGGGCCACACGGAATTGTCATCAACTCCAGTCGGAACCAGCAACGCACACTCCTCTGCCTGCAAAACCTCACTGACGTTCAATGTCGGCGCAACCTTGTAGACAAACACCGCCAGCTTACAATGCTCGGCCACGAGGTTCGCGGGCACTGTATACGTTACCGTCTTTGTAACTTCGGAGCCTGCAGGCCAACTTGAACCGGCGATAAGCGTATCACCTCGCATACCGTTTAGCATTGCACGCACAACATGGTTGTGTACATAGGGATTGCCGCCGGCACATGAAGCATTTCCCGTTTGTGGATATATCAGGCTGTCCTCCAACAAAACGGCCGACATCATGAACGTGCCTGACAGCGAAAATTGAGGGGTCACCTTGACGATCATGCTGAGTTCACGCGTTGTCGTGCTAAACGTCCTCGTGAACGAAATTATTGCATCCGGCACAAACAGCGAGCGACTCGATACAATAGAATACCAGCTGCTCCGTGAGACCGGCGACGAAGACGTGCGATCGATATTTCCCGTGGGGTAACTGTTAAGGCCAAGCCCGGCGATGATTCCGTTTCCGGGAAAAAACGAGTACGGATCGCTTGAAGAATTTGCCGGCCCATGATACGACAACACCACCGTATTGGGATAGTTCGGCAGAATGTCCCCTGCGATGATCGTGTGTCCGCACGGACACCATTGACACCAGGTTCCTGTGCAACACTCGAGCAGCGGATTCCTTACGCGCGATCCACCCTGACCAAACCCGACACTTACTGTGATATGAACCAGCAGAATGGAGATGGTAAGACGAAACAAATTGGCCATACGTCCTCCTTTTTGTTTATTGAACGGATCTCACTTGAGAAGCATGAGTTTTTTTGTTGACAGATTGTTTCCCGAGTGCAGCGTATAGTAATACACGCCACTCGGGAGTCCATGACCATTAAATGAAGTGGTATAGTTACCCGCACGCAATTCCTCGTTCACAAGCACTGTCACTTCCTCCCCAAGCAGAGTGTACACCTTCAGCGTTGTGAATCCTGCCTTGTTGAGACTGAACACAATTGTCGAGGTCGGGTTGAAAGGATTCGGGAAGTTTTGATTCAGCCGGAATTCGACCGGCGTGCCTTGCAGTGCCGTGACGGATGTTGTTCGGCTTGTTGCCGTGAACGTCACCCCAACGGAATCTGCATCGTTGCGCGTGTTGACTGTTCTGATCCGGACAATCCCTGTTCCGTGATTGATGTTGGGAAAGACATGCACGGAAAAGGGACGTGTCTCATTCGGAGCCAGCGGCGTCGTACCAAATGCCGCGGTCGTGGAGATTGTGTCGAGGTTCGGAGGATAGCACAGATCCAAACACAACGAAGACTCCCATCCGACCGGCAGGGCGTTGAGCGCTCGAATAAACATCAACGTCAATGATGACGCAGAGGTATTCGTCACGGTCGCGTCTAGAACAATTTCACTTCCCAAGGTGTCGGTCCCACTCGTATGGATCGGGTTAAACGTAAACGACATTTGGGCATTCGACACTGACGCTGATCCCAGGAGGAACAGCAAAAGCAAAAGACTGGCTGTAATGCGTTTCATCTCATCGCCTCACTCGTGATACAAATCCAGGACGCGGAGGCTTGCATCCGCGTCCGGCATGTGACTACTTGATTAACATCATCGACTTTGTTGCGACAAACGATCCGGCGGTCAGCCGATAGAAATACATCCCGCTTGCGAGCTTCGACGCATCGAACTGAACTTGATGCGTTCCGGCTTCTTTCTGTTCGCTTACAAGCGTTGCAACGACCTTCCCTAGCACGTCGACCATCTTCAACGACACATGACCATCATTCGGGAGTTGGAATCTGATTGTAGTTATTGGATTGAAAGGATTGGGATAATTCTGCTTCAACGCAAACTCCATCGGCGCAATGTCCGTCACACTCGTCAACGACGAGATTCTGATAGGCTCCGAGTAGTGTACCGTTCCATCCAAATCAAGTTGCTTCAGGCGGTACTGCCTTTCTTCGCCAACGACATTGTTATGCATAAAAGAATAATCTTGCGGCTCTCTAGTCGTGCCGTGCCCCGCAACAAAACTGTTCGGCGCCTCCAACCACTCCTCTCCTTCACGACTCCGGGCCTGGATGAAGAACCCATAGTTGTTCACTTCCGAAATCGTACGCCAGTTCAGGCGCACACCGTTATGCACCACTGTGCCCGTGAAGGAAGCAAGCTGAATTGGCAGAGGATCGCCACTAACCACTTTTATCGCGATATCTCCCCTAAACGATGGCGAAGCAAGTACCTTGTTGCCGCCGCAATGCGAGAAGGATGATGTCGACAAAACCAAACCGGAAGTCGTGCTTGCCCACGTTGCTGTATAGTTGCTTGCCGGCGGCAGGTTCAATGTCAGATCCCCTGTGCTGCCATCGTAAATATACACTGCATATGCCTGGCCACTTTGCGCAAGTGCCAGTGCCATACCTGGTGCACTAACGATGCAGGAGGTGCTTGGTGCCATCGAAATGAACGGGAGGGAATTGATGAACGCGTTGCAGTATCCAATTTGCGCTCTTGACTCCACACTCCCCCAGCTTATTCTTCCGCAGCAACCCTGGGCCTCTCCTATTCCATCGCCACTCCAATGCCCATTCTGGAATGTCGGGTCGAGATGCTGATACAGGCCGCCGCCGGCCATTATCCACTTCCAGCCATAGCTTCGGACTGCATAATCGTCATACCATTCAAAATCCCAATCTTCGTCCAGACTCAGAACTTTGTTCAAGCTCTGACTATTTAGCGCCTGGGTGTGGGAGTATGCATAGTGGAAGTTGTAGATTGAAATATTACGTATGCATGTCGTTATAATACATGATTGACAAACATTCCTGGCTATCATGTGTTTGTAAGTAAAACTACTCTCTTGCTGGACGATCCGGTTGGTGATATTCTCCTGCCACGCGTCGCTCACAATATAACCCGGATAATATGGTTCATTGGCAACCTCATACCAAAAGTTGTCATAGTTCTCGAGCTCAGCAACGAATTTATCAACCATTGAATATGCAAAATTCATGGCCCCGTCATTTGCCGTATCAAACAATTCATCGTGTGGATAGTTGATGCCATTAATATTGTTGCTGCTGTTGACCGGCGAAAGAGCAAAACCGCTGTTGTAAAATGGACAGAAGAATGTAATCTCGACAATAATACCCCGATGAGCAGCCTGCGCAAGAAAATCTTTCAGCCTGTCAAAATATGCTGTGTTCCATTGATTGAGGTTGAACTTTTTGCCGCCACCAGCGTCCGATTCGATTATGCAATCCCCTGCGGAAGAATCACGTGCCCAGGGTGTTATGAGCTTGCCGATTGCGGGACCGAGTGTATTGTTAGGACACCAGAAATTGGTTTCACTGTAGATACCCGTGAAAACTCTTGTGTAGTTCAAGCCCTTGGCCTGTAACTCATCGAGATAGGCGATGTAATCTGCATCTGAATTACAGACCGCACCAAAATGCTCTGAAGAAGTAACGAGCACCATGGCGTTGCCCCGCCACTGGAAATAGCGATTGTTTGATGGATGAAGCTTGATAGGTTCCGGGTTACCGTACATTGTCATGGTAAGGGCAGTTATCAGCACTCCGACGAATGTTGCAAATCTTTTCAAGCGTATCTCCCTAGAAAAAAAGAATAAGTCCTGAACGAACTCCGCACTACACAATAGGTGCACTCATTTGACCAACATCATCGACTTTGTTGCGACAAACGATCCAGCGGTCAGCCGATAGAAATACATCCCGCTGGCACACCTCGAACCATCGAACTCAATGCGATGACTGCCCGCTTCTTTCCGTTCATTGACCAGCACAGCGACTTCCTTGCCGAGCACATCATACACCTTCAACGTCACCACGGTTTCCGTTGGAAGTTGATAACTCAATGACGTTGAAGGATTGAAGGGATTCGGATAATTCTGGCTCAAGGCAAATATTGTTGGTACTACAGGCTTATCGTTCACTGCCGTGACAAAATTCCTCACCGGGTATGCGAAGGTTTGCCAATGGCTCGGACTGCTCGGAGTAAACTCACTTCCCGATGCAGGCGCAGTTCCCAACGTGGCTCCAGCCCGATCAAAGATGGTGGAATCGAACGTGGCTCCCCCGTTCATCGAGACCTTCACAATCAGGCGGTCGTTGTAACCGGAGCCGGTATAAGGAGCGTATGACCAATCGAACTTGAGTGTGTCGGTCGAAAGCAATCCGGTGAATGTGTGCGAATTCAGAGAATCGACTCTCCCCGTAGAACTGTAATTGTAGAAATCCATCTTCACACACGATGTACCACCGAATGCAATTCCATTTGTTGCGCCGGACCGCGAAAACGTGATATCTGCGTTCGGGTTTACGAGTCGCCATCCCGCCGGTGGGAACGTTCCTTCAAACAGTTCGTATCCGAATGTCCCCGTGAGTTGCGGTGCATCTGATTGAAGTGTCGAAAAAATTCCCGGAACTCTCTGATCTGTGGGAGCTGCACAAATATCTTTCGCGCCAACTACTGACGTACCGGCAACACTCGATAAAGGTTGTGCCGAGAGAGAATGAGTCGATTTGCCGCAGTTCATGATTTCGCGCGTTACGTCGTTCTGTACAAATGCGAGTGTATACATCGAGTCCATGAGTGCAGGAGATGCAATCTTGTAGGTGAACGTAAAATTGTTCACCCCGGGAGCAAGCGGAACGGCGGAGCCTGTCGAATTCGGAAACGCACCACGGAACACATCATAGAACTGGCTTTCGCCGTTAGTACCGGGGGGCGATGGATATGCAATGTGTCGTTCGATAGCCTGTACACGCAGTTTATACGTCCCGGCTCGCAATTGCGAAATGACGCTCACCACCACGTTGGCGCGAATACTATCGCCAACCCGCGTGTCAGTGACAGTTACCGTCATCGGAGCTCCGATGTTTACGCGTGCATCCCACGCGTTCGGTAAGCTTGTCGGGGTTGAATAGGGATAGCTGGGGTCGACGACACCATCGATGATCACATGCGGAACAGAATTCACGCCGTAGTAGTAGCGCCGGTCATAGGACTGAGTGGTATTGAAAAGATACATCGGATCGTTGCCGGGTGATGGCCAACCGACGTGGTACTTCACTGCCCCGATCACGTTGAAGTGAGCGCCTATGAATGCGTCAACTGTCGGATTATTCGAAGCACATGGTGCACACGTTGAGCTTGTCCATTCTTCCAGCAAGACATTCCGTTGTACTCCAGGCAAAAACATCGAGTACTGGAACAACGTATCGTTTGATCGATTCTGATCTGCGGCGAGGCTGGAATAGATTCTGTAGTTCATTCCAGTCGAGACGGTGATGAGCAGCGAATCAAAGTCGACCTCAACAATGGCACCTTTCGCCAGCGCGGCAACCACTTTTGTGCTTGAGTATGTCCCCCCTACAGTGGCAAACGTGACATTGAATGACGTGGTGATATCCGTGCGGCCTACGTTCACGAACGCAACTTTAGGAGCAACCCGGTAGTTTGCGCTGCCTATGACATAGCTCGTATCTTTATTGATATTCCTGATGCCGGCAACTCCGATATCGGTACTGAATTGCGTGCCGATGGAGAAATTGTCCAGGTACAGATTATTGCCGTACGCATTCACGGTGACAAACGAAACGGCGATCCGTGGACCCTGTGCAAACGCTGTCGTGCACAGCAGAATCACCACAACAAACAGTAGCAGATGTTTCATGACCATCCAATGTTTTGTTTCGGGGAATTGTGGATTAGAATGTTGACCCTGTTTGATACACCTCTTTCGTTCTGATGTTTTGAACATAGCACACCGTATTGAGATTCGATGCGTTCCATCGCGCATGAAGAGCAACCTGCCGCTGGTAGGCGACCGGTTCGGTTGAACCGGCAACGAGTTGTTCACCGGCATTTGAAGGAAGCATTCGGCGCATCACATCGTAAAACACGGTCTCACCATTTGAACCCGGCGGCGTCGGGAAGTGAATATCCGTTTCGGTCACGACCGTGTGCAGTCGCAAGTCTGGAAAACCGATGCCCGACGCATCAATAGTCTGTACGGTCACCATAGCAAAGTACACTCCACCCCCGATGCTATCGCGGACGGTAATCTTGAACCGTGCAAGCTTTTGCAGTCGGGCGTTGATTGTATCTTTCATCTGTAACGAGTCCGACGAGTTGGGTCGCGCAATGCCATCGACCATGGTCGTCGGGGCAAAGAGCACGGAGTAGAAGCTGATGCGTGAGTTGCAATCGGTTCGATTGTGAATGTAGAATGTGTCGTTCGGTGATGGAAAGTTTGTCGGGAATTTGATCGCAACGACTTTTGATCTGCCGTATGTTCGGTTCGTAAGTGTTTCGATAATCTTGTTCGATGCCACACAGGGCTGGCAACTGACATTCGAGAAGTCTTCGATCAAGACAACTTTCTGCACAGTCGCCTGGAGAACGGCGTCAATCGACTCAACATACCCCTTCACTACCGTGACGGTCTGAGTGAACACGGCAAACCCGTTTCTCTCCAGTTGAATCACGCGTTGTCCCACTTCTGCGGTCAGCGTATCGGGAGTCCACTTCCCCGTCCGCACTCCGTCCAAAAATATTGCAGCGCCGGCTGGAGTGGAATTGACAAATATTCGACCCGTTTCGATTACGGGAAGAGGCGTCGAGGTAGGTGGATTTGTTGTGCAACCGTTGGAATAGAAAATAAAAAAAGCACACGCGAATATGCAGATTCGTTCGATCATAAACGTCTGAGTTAATTCGTGAATTCGTTCGTGAGAGAGAAAGAAAGAACAGGCTTAAGGCGGATGTTCGAGGAAAATGACACGCGATGTTGGCGATTTGCGCCTTGGAATATAGAGAGAACGGGTATTTATTCCAAATGCAAAGGCCTTTCGCCGCGTAGAGCATCGAGGGCTTTCAGTCGGCAAAAACGGTTGCTGAAAAAGCTGAATCAGTTTGTCCCTGGGGCACCGAGGCACAAATCACCTCCCTCCAAAAAAGAACTTCCTGGGTCTGCGACTCTGTGGCTAATATCGAACACGTTTTGAGCCCGGAAGGTGCGGCCTTAGTCCAGATCAACCCAGCGATTCAGTTTTCCCGCAGCCTTAAGTTTGTGGCGTTCCCAGTATGCTTGCCCGACAATTCCCCCGATGATGAATATGATGCTTGAGTAATAGATCCAGATCAGCAGCACAAGGATGAACGCATACGCGCCGTAAATCTTTCCAATCGCTGAGAAGCGTGACAGGTAGAGAGCAAATATTTTTCCCGAGATGACCCACAGAAGTGTTGTGGTGATGGTGGAGATGATGCCCGCGAGCTTCGGCGGTTTCGTATCGGGGATATAGCGATAGATAATGTAGAACATCATTGCCGTCAGAATTACAACGATGAAGGTTGGAACAGTTTCGCTGAACCAACTCAGCTGCAGGGTCTTCAGGGCGGGAACGCTCTCGGCGAGTTTCTCCCCCAGAGAGAATACCCAGATCGACAGGTTCGACGCGATGAACAGCACGAAGATGAGGAACACGAAGAAGACATCGTGCAACAAACTTACCAACAGTCCGCGCGTCCGTTTCAACTGATAGATCCTGTGCAGCACGCTGCGTAATGCATCAAACAACGATGTTGCGGTCCAGAGAAGAACCAGCGCGCCGAATATGCCGATCGACCGGCGATAGTCAACGATATCCGAGATCACCGCGACAATCGAATCCTTGATGCTTGTCGCGAACGGCTGGGGCGGAAAAATCGTGTTGAGAATATCGTTGAGTTGTGTGATCGCGGCCTGCGAGGAGTTCAGAAATACGCCGAGCGCAGACGCAGACAACAACATGATCGGAATCATGGTAAGAATGCCGTTGAAGGCGAGACCGGATGCGAGAAAAAGAATGTCCTCTTCCACCAATTTCTTGCCGATGCGCGCGACGTAGAACCACAACGTCTCGAGATACCGGAGGGAGAACTTGACGGATTTGATAACGAAGTCAATCATAGAGGGCGTGCGCGTCAATGAGCGTGGTTGCTCACGCGGTTCTGAGATTTGCGAACTTGAGCATCAGATTCTTGCGACCAACAGATTCGAAATCGACGGTAGCACGGGCGTTGTCCCCCCGCCCGTCAATTGCGATAATCCTGCCTTTGCCAAACGCCTCGTGCACCACGCGCGATCCGACGCGGTGGTTTGGTTTCTGGCCGATCTGCGACTCATTCTCGTAATCGGGCATGGTATCGGAAAAATATTTCGCCGTGTCGTCGGCTTTCTTTACCTGTGCACGGGGTTTGGGAACGACATGGGAATTCGCCGCGGGACGTGAGTGTGCCGCGGCAGAAAAGCGGCTCGTTCCTTCCGCGACCAGTAACGTCTCGTCAATCTCATCAAGAAAACGGGACTTGACCGAATAACTGAACTCCCCGAATCGGTATCGTGTCAATGCATACAGCAGATACAGCTTGTTCATTGCGCGCGTAATGCCCACATAGAACAGCCGGCGCTCCTCCTCAAGTTCTTTCCGGTCGAGCAGAGAATTGGAAAGCGGAAACAAACCCTCTTCAAGTCCGGCAATGAATACTACCGGAAACTCCAGTCCCTTGGCCGCGTGAAGCGTCATGATCGTCACGGCGTTGCGCCCGAATTCGGCCTGATCAATGTCGGAGACGAGTGAGACCTCTTCGAGGAAACCATCAAGCCCTGCATCGGGATGGAGATCGTTGTATTCGCTCAAGGCGGAGAGGAGTTCGAGCACATTTTCGCGTCGTGACAGCGATTCAATCGTATTCTCATCCTTGAAGTTCTGCAGAATGCCAATTTCATCCACGAGCATGCGCGCTAATTCGCTGACCGTCACCTCGTCCTTCAGCGCGGTGTACTTTTGCAGCATCTTGCCAAAGTGCCGAACCGCGTTCGCCATCCGCTCATTCAACACCGCGGAAAGTTTTTCAGACACCAATGCATCGAACAGCGGCAGGGATTCCGATTTTGCAAACGCCTGGATTGCCTCGACCGTCTTCTCCCCGATTCCTCGTGCAGGATAGTTGATGATGCGAAGAATGCTCTCCGCATCTTTTTGATTTGCAACGACACGCAAATACGCGAGAACGTCCTTGATTTCCTTCCGTTTGTAGAATGCCACTCCCCCGACAATGATGTACGCAATGCCGTTCCTGCGCAGCGCATCTTCGATAGATCTGGATTGGGCATTTGTTCGGTAGAGGACGGCAAAATCCTTCAGATCGAGTTTCCTCTTTCGGGTTTCTTCTTCAATCTTCTGAACGATTTTAAATCCTTCTTCCCTGTCATCGTCACAGACGGTGAGTGTGATAGGCTCGCCATCGCAGTTCTCTGTCCACAGCGTCTTCTTGATTTGATCGACATTGTTTTTGATCACCGAATCGGCGGCCGAGAGAATCGTCTTCGTTGAGCGATAGTTCTGGACGAGACGGAACACCTGTGCTTCGGGATAATCTTTTTCGAACTCGAGAATGTTCCGAATATCGGCGCCCCGAAACGCGTAGATGCTTTGCGCGTCATCCCCCACAACACAGACGTTCTTTCCAAGCGCCGCCAGTTCTTTGATCAGTTTGTATTGAACACGATTCGTATCCTGGTACTCATCGACCATGATGTAGCGAAATCGCCACTGATATCGTTCAAGGATTTCCTTGTGTTTCTGGAACAATTCGAGGGGTTTGAGCAGCAGGTCGTCGAAGTCCATCGCGTTATTTATCTTCAGCCGGCGTTCATATTCTTCGTATACCGTCGCCGTCCGCTCCATGAGCGGGTCCATCGCCGATCCTTTGAGCGCTCTCGCTGAGATCATCTGGTTTTTCGCGGAGCTGATGCGCGATCGGATACCCTGGGGCGGAAACTGCTGCATCGAAATGTTCAGCGAGTTCATGATACTCCTGATCATTTGCAGCGAATCATCGGTGTCGTAAATCGAAAAATTTCGCTCATAGCCCAGGTGCTCTGCCTCGAAGCGAAGAATACGCGCGAAGAGTGAATGGAATGTTCCCATCCAGATCGATCGGCTGTCAGGCCCGACAAGTTCAATGATGCGTTCCCGCATCTCTTGAGCAGCCTTGTTGGTGAATGTCAGCGCGAGAATCGACTCCGGCCGTTTTCCCTGGGAGATGATATACGCGGTTCGATACGTCAGAACACGAGTCTTGCCGCTGCCGGCACCGGCAACGATCATCACCGGGCCATCAATAGCGGTCGCGGCCTCACGTTGGACAGGATTGAGTTTCTCAAGAAATGCTTGCATGCAATGGAGTTTCGTTCAGAGCAACGGTGACTTCAACACCATGATAAAAAAATTACGCGCGTGAGGCAACACATCAATTTCAATCTTCTCGAAGATTGAATCTCGCACCAAAAGAAAAGGGACTTGCTTTGTT
>CAYJNF010000047.1:0-1416 GCA_964370915.1 uncultured Chitinophagales bacterium | reverse complement strand
TGGTAATGCACGCCCGTCGTTCATATCAGATCATCAGCGCCCCTTCAAGCTTCAGAAGAAATTCTTTTGTCTTCACACCGGCAGAGTACCCGACAAGCGATCCGTCTGCGCCGAGTACGCGATGACATGGGAGGATGATGGGAATCGGGTTTGACGCATTGGCGCGCCCGATCGCCTGATAGCCTCTGCTCGTCCCCAACCGTTTCGCCAGTTGCTTATAGCTG
Source organism: uncultured Chitinophagales bacterium (assembly GCA_964370915.1). Taxonomy (GTDB): domain Bacteria; phylum Bacteroidota; class Ignavibacteria; order UBA10030; family UBA6906; genus CAADGV01. Next base: position 1,192 of record CAYJNF010000047.1, on the reverse strand, counting down.
ATCGTTGTCCCATAGGGAATCTTGTTCAACTCCTTCCAAACGCGAACCTGAAACGGCGTGCCGATCATGTCGATGGGCAGGTTGAACTTCGCCAGCTTTCCGTTGAAATAGCGGTTGAGCTGATCAATGATCTCTTTGTTGCGCGACTTGTTGTCGACAACCTCGTTGTTATCAAAATTCTCGTGCAGCCAGCGGAAGAAATCTTTTCTGTTTTGTTTGGGAACAGTAATCTTGCACACGCCTTTTTCAGTGGAGGCGACATAAATAAGACCTATCTTGGATTCAAACGACGTGCAATAAACCATCGGATGCGGAAGAGTTCGGTGAATGAGGCGCGTGTCTGAACGCGGGAACCAGTGGATGCGAATTGAGTATAGTGAATGACAATCTGAAACGCAAGAACAATTTCCAGAAGTTGGTATTCAAAAAAAATTTTGAATCAGAAAAATGCGCGCACCTCGGCACGCGCTGTGTGAATTGGTGAGCGGCCTCCTTCCGTGCGTCCATCATAGTTGAGCGTGGCTTGGATGAATTGCGTCACGCGATAATCGAACGCAGCGCGCCAAATGTATGTCTTCCCCGTTACTCGTCCGCCGGTGAGCTCAAAAGGAAATGTGTCAATTGCTGCACTGAGCAGCACCTCTTCGCGTGACAGTTCCACTCTCGCTTGCCCCGAGCCTTGAAACGCATACACAAGTCTCAGTGACTGCGTGTTCAGGTCAGCCTCAAGTGCGGGCCGCACATTCCTGTCCGTTGATTTGGCGGTCTCAAATTTCATTCCCATCTCCACATTCTGATACGGGCGATACGACAGATCGAACACAACGGAATTCGACACAATATCACGAGCACGTGACGACGCTTCGCTTGTCGTTACCCGATCAGTTCGATTCACAAAGTCGATTTGATTTGCGATTTCACTGACGAGTTGCCATCGCAGTCGGATGGACCGTTCGCGCGCAAAACTGCGTTCTTGAGTTCCGCTTGAGGTACTCGATGCAAACTTGTTCAAGCCTTTCCGTTGAGAGAACCGAAACCGCGCGGACAAATCCGGTTTGCCTTCAAACACGTTGATGTCCTGCGTGATCAGTGTCGATCCGGCGATGGTTGAATCGGATTGGAACTTGCTGAATTGGAGCAGATAGATCTTCTTCAAATCGGATTCTGTACTCTTCTCTTCGACGCGCAGATA
>CAYJNF010000046.1:0-13306 GCA_964370915.1 uncultured Chitinophagales bacterium | reverse complement strand
GAGTTCCCTTGCAACTTCGACCCATCGATCTGGTGAGAGGCTTTTTGCAATTCCATCGACGGGAACACCTCCGTCCTGAAGCACAGCCCTGAGACCGCCGGCACTTCTTTCCCGTAATGCATTGACTGTTTCTTCAAGCCATGCCGATGCCAACCTCCCATGAAGAAGATTCTTGAGATCCGTCCTGATTGTTGAGGCTCTGATCTCCAGAAGCCAACCTTTGTCATACGGATCTTGATTGATGAGATGTGGAGACCTGACGATCTCTTCATTCACTCCAACAACCTCTCCGTTCACCGGCGACAACATCGGAATAGACTTTGAGCCGACGAGAAGTTCCCATCCTGTTTCACCCTGTCCCATCCTGTCGCCAATTCGCGGAAGCTTGACGGATTGAGTTTTCCCCACCAGCTTCTGAGCGAAATCATCCATGCCAACCCGTACTATATTGTCACGTTCTGGCCTTGCCCAGCTGTGCCCCTGGTGGTAATAGATTCCCTCCCGAAGTAGGAACCAGCCAAGAGGGACACCACTGCGCTTGGGAACCGGGCGCAGTGCTGATACCGCCTTTGTCTGCCTGTTCAGAAATCTCCAGAACACCACAAGTGTGACGAGGAATGCGATGACCAAGATGTACTCAAGTCCCTTGGTTGCAAAAAGATCTACATAGGTGTCGCCCATTGCTTTTCTTCCTCCTTTCGAATAACGAATTGAATGTCTCTGGTTCCTTTGCCGTCTGACGCGAATTCCGGAGACTCCCGGAGAATTGGCATCCGGTTCACAACCCAACGAAGCACGAGAATCTCGGCCACGATTACGCCGAGCGTAATTTCGATTTCCATCCACGAAGGTATGTAGTGTTGAGGCGCGTACCACTTGAACGCGATGATGGAGACATTCAGCCGGTTCAACACAATCCCAATCAGTGTCAGTGCAGAGGCGACACGGATGAGTGCGAGGTTCCCGAACCGAACTGCCTGCGTGTAGAGTCGGACCGGGATCAATACAAACCCGACGATCTCCACCAAGAACCAATATCCCATCGGTGTGTTGATGTAGGTCCACTGTTGCCCGTGAACGAAGACAAGCACTTTCAAGAAGAAGTAGATGTACATCGTTCCAGCACACACACGTGCAAGCCCGATGACGATGTCATCGTGCGCGGCGCGGTGGCTGGCGCCAATTTGCGACCTGAACACTCGCTGGCTGATGCTTCCTTCAAAGATGACCATCGAGAGTCCGGCGAAGATGCTGGAAACGAAGAAGAGGATTGGTATGAACTCGGAGTACCAGAGCGGATGGATCTTGTTCTTCGCCATCAAGAAGAGCGCTCCGAGTCCCGACTGATGCAGCGTTGAGAGTGTTATCCCGAGAATCACCGCGCCGAGCGTAAGTGAACCGAGGATGTTGCGCACACGCTTCAAGCCCAACCACTCCGCAATCGCCGGTGAGAACTCGATGAACTCCGTAATCATGTACAGCATGAAGTGCCATGCTACGAGGAACATGACCGAGCTGACGCCAAACGAATTCCCGATGATGGGGTTGATGACATTCCACGGCCGACCGAGGTCGAAGAGAAGCGCGCCCGCATAGAACACATACGCAAGGAAGCCGTTCAGCACCGTCATCCGGACAATTGGATGATACTTCTCCAGACGCAGGACATAGACCATGAAAGTCACGACGTATGCACCGCCTGCGAAGGCGACGCCGGTAACGACATCGAATCCAATCCAGATGCCCCACGGGAAATCCTGTGACAGATTCGTCGTCGAGGCAAGGCCCTTTGTGAATCGGATCGTTAGGAGAACGGTAGCGACGAGAAGTATGACCGCGGCTATGACGTTGAATGGGGTAAGAATTTTCCCCTTGGGCTTCAGCTCGCTGAGAAAGAACTTTGCAAACCGTTTGGACTCACCAGCGACAAGGGCGAGAGAGGGATTTCCATTATTCATCGCCACCTCCCATTTCGTCTTGTTCTCCGTCTCGTTTGGTGGCGTTGCTGAGCGCAAGGAGAAATGCCGGCCAGAGAGTCAGCACAATCGGGACGGCGTAAAGGTAATCCTTCGTCAATTCCGGATACGAAGTTGTGTCAAGGTCAGTCCGGAATCCGATTTGTTCAAATGGGACTTTCGAGAGATACATGTAGCCGGTTCCCTCGGCTTCGTGCTCACCGTAGAGGTGGTGGACGTAATCATTCGGGTTCTGCGCAATGCGCCGGCGTGCCTCCTCGATCAGCTCGCGCCGCTTGCCGAACATGAGCGCCTCTGCCGGACACGCCTCCACACATGCTGGCTGCTTCCTTTCCTGCAACCGGTCCCAACAGAGTGTGCATTTCTGGATCTTCGGCATCGGACTATCGTATTCGAATTTGGGAATATCGAACGGACAAGAGACCATACAAAACCGACATCCCATGCACTTGGGCTCACGCCAGATCACCGGGCCTTCCTCCGTCTTCAACATCGCTTTGGTGAGACAGGCAGATGCACATGCCGGCTGATTGCAGTGCATGCACTGCTTCTTTGCAAAGACTTCGCCCTTGTCTGTCTGGTAGCGGTTGACAAGGGTCCATTGCGTTACTGACGGGCTTCGTTCACTCTCGAACACAACCTCGTCTGGATTTGGTGGTGGGAATCCATGCGTCTCTGCACACGTCATCTCACAAGTCCGGCAGCCAACACACCGTGTGGTGTCGACGAGGACTCCAACAAATTCTTTCGGAGGCGATTTCTGCTCAGCATGCCCTCCATGCATCGGAAGTACTGATGCCCCTGCAACCCCGAGCGTTTGTACGAAGGTTCTTCGGTTCATCGTTTTATTTCCTGGTTGCGTTTTTTTGATGATACACCGTGTTTGTTCCACCCGTGGTATGAGGGCTGAAGCCCGGGCCAAGGTGGGGCCTTCGTTAACCCCAACCTGAAGGTTGGGGTTAGGGCCATTCACTTTTTGAAAAACTCGTTCACAACTTCGTCCCACTCTCTATCGTTGAGAAGCTCAAACTCTCCCGACTTGAAGCTCGCAGAGGAACCGTCGCCGTTGCCGTTTTGTCCGTTGCCGCCGACCTTGTGAACGTGCTTGTGCATATGTTCAAGCTCTTCATGGTAGAACGACACTGCCGACTTTCCAATCTTCAGTGTTGGCAGATCCGAATCCAAATTCTCGGCATCGACAATGCACACCCAGTTGTCGCCATACGATGTCGCGTCGAGTGATTTCAAGTCGCGTTTCAGCGCAGTATTTACTCTCGCCACTTTCCCGCCCACCGGTGCACTGAATGGAATCGTGCGATAGCCCTGCTTGATGTAGAAGAGCGGTTGTCCCTTCTTCACAATCATCCCCAGATTCGGAGCTTCGATTTCGTCTATCCTGCCAATGAACTTCTTGGCAAAGTCATCCATGCCAATCTTCACCGTGCCGTCCTCTTCCATGCTTGCCCAGGTATGACCTGCGGAGATGAACACGCCTCCCGGAATCGTGAACTCCGATTGGGGGAGCCCCTCAGTGCCATGAAGGTGAGTCACGTGCACACGCGGTTTCAACTCCTTCTGAATGCGGTCGCCCCGCCGAATCACGAACTTCTTCGTCATCTCAAGAAGCTCATTCTCCGTGAACGGCTTCTGGATGTAATCCATCGCACCGTACTTCATGCACTCCACTGCTGACTCCACCGTTGCATAACCAGTGATAATGATGACATCGATGTCAGGCCGGAGATGCTTCACCGACTTCGCCACATCTTCACCGCTCATCTCCGGCATCTTCAAATCCGTGAACACGAAATCATAATGGTGAGACTGAATCAGGCCGAGAGCTTCTTTCCCCGACATCACGGTATCAATGCAGTAGCCATCAAGCACCAGGATTTTCCGGAAGCTGTCGAGAATAACCTCCTCGTCATCAACACACAGAATGCGCGCTTTCGGGTGTTCGACAGTCACTCGCTTGAGCGTTTTCGCCTCCCGGCTGAAGTCGAGGTTAAGACTTGTTTGAAGAGCGGCCTCGCGTTCCATCCGGATCTTTCTTTTCTTCCACGACCCCAGCGCATAACGAAGTAGGATGTCCGCGATAACGAAAACGATAACAGCTAGAATGAAGAGTGCCATGATATGTATCTCCTTACGTCGATGTTCGTTTGTTAAACCTTCTCTACTCCGCTGACTGCGAGATGCTTCAGTTCAAACTCTACATCAGTCGGTAGAATACGGTACAGCCAGCCATTGCCGTACGGGTCCTGACTGAGCATGCTCACGTCAGACTGAAGGGTCGTATTGATTTCCAAAATTTTCCCACTAATCGGGGCGAGCACATCGTGTACAAGTCCTTCAGTCGAGGCGATACGCGCGCATGTCGTCCCCTGCACGATCTCTTCGTGAGCCAACGAGAACTGTATTTCTTTGACAGAACCAATTGTCATCAGGAAGAGATCGGCAACGCCAATGAGTGCCGCGCCTATCTCTTCCAACTTCGCCCAACTGATGAAGCCGAGTCGGTAGAAATGATCCGGACAGACGCCGGATGCTTTCCCCGAGCGCAGAAGCGTCGAGAAGTTCAGACCGCGCTGAACCGCGCTGACAAGCTCTTCCTCCGTGAAAGGTTTGGGGAGATAGCCGATTGCTCCGCTGCTCAGCGACCTGACCGCATGCTCGATGGTGGAATACCCCGTGGTCATGACGACGGGTGTTTCATGGGTTTCCTCCAGCACGCGGCTTAAGAGCTGGAATCCGTCGAGGTCAGGCATCATAATGTCACAGAGGATGAGCCGATAGCGATGTGATTGCAGTCGATGCAAGCCGCTGTGTGAATCTGGAGCCGTGTCTACCTCAATCCCGTTCGCACTGCATACTCGTGTGACTGCTTCGAGGACCACCGGTTCATCGTCGATGACCAACAGATCGTATTGCTTGCTCATAGCATCTTCACCTCTGCTGCAACGGCAGCCGAATTGTGAACGTTGTTCCCTTCCCCACTTCGCTCTGAACGCGTATCGTACCGTTGTGGTTGTCAATGATCCCCAGATCACCGCGAGGCCCAGGCCGGTTCCCTTCTGTCCTTTGGTGGTAAAGAACGGCTCGAAGATCTTTCCCAAATGTTCTTCAGGAATGCCGGCGCCGGTATCGGCCACTGTCAGCTCCACGTACTCGCGTTTGCCGTCAGCATCCATCGCATCCCATCGCTGCCACTCACAATCTTTTCGCGCGCACGCTCTGAATTTTCCCTCCGGCGGAACCTCAAACGTAAATGTCGAGGCCGTGCATTGAGGACATTTCACCTCGCGCTCGAGCAGAGAAGTGCCGCAGTGAGGGCAGGACACTTCCACTTCACGCTCCGCCGGAATCGGATAGCCGTACTCATGCCGCCGCTTCCCGTACACCGGGTCGAGATGGATGAATCCTTCATTTCCATTCCATCGCGACTTGACTCTGATTGACGGCAGTCCGTCGATTTTGAATTCCTCGTCCATCAAGTCATGTCGCTTCGGACAAAGGGCCTTTCTAATTCGGGCAACGCCGTGCGGAGCGAGAGTAGAAATCTTCGTGCTCACAGTGATGGCGCCACCCGCGTCGCCGATTGCATCAGCCGCATTCACGAGCAGGTTAGTGAGTACCTGCTGCATCTGGTTCGCATCAACAGTCACCAGCGGGAGTGTGCCATCCAGGTTTCGGACAACCCGGACACCACGGAGAGCTGGCAGCTTCTCCACCACACTAATGGCGCGCTCGGTGATTTCATTCAGCTTGGCGGGAGATTTTTTCGGAACAGATTGCCGGGCGAAGTCGAGTAGGCTCTTTACAATCTCCCGGCTTCGCGTCGTCTCCCGAACGATTACTTCGAGATCGGAGCGGAGCGCAGGGTTATCTTTTGCCCTGTTGAGCAGAAAGCTGCTGTACGTGAGAACGCCGGTCAAAGGATTATTCAGCTCATGAGCAACACCTGCCGCGAGACGCCCGAGCGAAGCCATCTTATCCGACTGAAAGAGCTGCAGGCGCGCCTCGGAGAGTTTCTGCGTCATCGTGTTGAACGACTGCGCGAGCATCCCGAGTTCGCTATCGCCAAGCTCACCGATTCTGTAGCTGAGGTTGCCGCTTCCGACCTGTTGCGTTGCCGTAAGCAGCGCGTGCACGGGAACCACCACCCATCGTCGTACGAAGAAGATGATGATGATACTGACCGCGAAGATTGCGACCACTGCGAAGATTCCCAGTTCAACCTGATTCATCGCAATCTTGTGGTCGATGTCGGCGAGTGAATAGGTCACATCAAGCACACCCAGGACCGATTGCTGCTTGCTGTGCGCGTGACAGCTTCCCTGCCAACACGAAGGCTCGTTGTAGATGGGAGCGACGACTGCAAGAATTCTTGACGAGTCGGGGTGGACACGGAAGATTCGTGTGCGTTCCACGTCAGGAAGTCTCTCCAACGGTCGGCCAGCCGCATGGCATGCGTAGCAGCTCTCCGCCCTCTTGTCCACAACGCGACCGATGTTTTCTTGCTTGGAAGAATAGATGATGGTTCCTTCTTTGTTGAACACACGCACTTCGTGGATGGCGGGGTCGGTGCCAACATCGTTGATAATCTTGTGAACGTGTTCCCGCTGGTTCATCAACATGCCGTACCTCGTGCTCTTCCTGACCGTCTCGCTCAACTGGTTCGCATGCCGCTCCACCTCATCAAGCAACATCGACCGCTGCGTGCGGATGCTGAAGTAGGAGTAAACGCCGATGATGGTGATGGCAGTGACTCCAACAACAGCGATGAGACGAAAACCCAATTTGCGGACCACGTTCGCGTACACGAGTTACTTCCCTTTCGCGGTGGCGAGTCGTTTGACGCGCTTGCCTGGTGATTGCTTCGGATAGTTGAACTGCTCATGACATCCCTGACACGACGGCGCCGCAACAAATCGGTCGTCCGTATGGCACACGTCGCACGTGAGCTCTGCATGGTTCGGGTCAAGCACAAGGCCGGTGACGGCGTGCCGGAAGTTTTCAGTAGTCCATGCACTGTGGCAAGAGGTGCAGGCGCCGGAGAGACCTGTGAAAACATTCTTTCTGGTGTGGCACCGATTGCACTCGAGGCTCTCATGGAATGCTCGCAGCGGCCAGCCGGACCGGCGCTGATGGTTGAAACCGGGCTTTGCCTCGCCGCCGTGGCATCGATCGCAACGCTCGGTCACGTTGTGGCAGCTTTCGCAAATCTCATGTCCGCTCTTCGCAGCAATGGGTTGCGCGGATGCGCTCTTGTTCTTCTGATGACATCGGATGCAACCCTCACTGCTATGGCACTGCGAACACTCGATGCCAAACAGATCGACATGCTCATTATGGTAGAACGTTACGAACCGGCCCTGGTCGTAACCAGTTTCCAGAACGAGTCGAGAAGGCTTCTGGACAACAGGATGGCTGCGCACGACACGACTCTTTTTGTCTGACTGAGACGCTGGCGATTCAGGCTCGCTTCGAAGAGCGTGGCAACTTCGGCAGCCGTTATCATTGCTCCAGCGTTTGTGGCAGTCGAAGCACTGACGATGGTAGGCACCTTGAAGGTCGGGCCTGCCAAGATTCGTCCGCAGTCTCGTTACTTCATGGCACTCGACGCATGCGAGCACACGGCCGGGAGGATTGTAGTGGTGGCACATCGTGCAACCGCCAGCCATCCCCGACATCTCAGCGTGCGACTTGTGGGTAAACCGCACCGGCCTGTACACGCTCGTTGAGTCGGCGAGCGCATTCATGCTCACGATATCGGGTCCCTCCTCTGCTGAATGTTGCACCGTTGCCATGAGCGTTCGCGGGCAACTTCTGACGGCGGGATTTTCTTTCGTCGGAACTTCGCTCGAGTGGCACGTCGTGCACTTCATGCCCGACACGAGATGCGAACGGTTGTCTGCCTTCTGACTGCGTGCAGACGTAATGAGAAGCATTCCGAGCGCTACCGTAATGAACGTTCTCATGACCGGCCTCCGCGAATCGTGTACTTGCTGGTAGTTGCGGGAACGGCCTCAGGCACGCTGATGACCGGGAAGGTAATTGCGAGGAACCGATAGAGCAAGACGAGCAGCGAGACGAACCCTACCGTGACTGAGATTTCACCAATGGATGGAAAATACGCCTTGGTCGCGTACGGCGGTGTGTACGCTACGACGAAGGTGTTGATTCTGTTCAGCAGAACCCCGAACACCACGAGCGCCGCTGCGAGGAACAACCACCCGCGTGAGCGAACCACAACGGGAGAAAGAAACATCCGCAACGGGATTGCAATACCAATAACAATCTCGATGGCAAACATCACGCTCGCTGTGTTCACTTCTGTCAAATATACGAAGCTCTCACGGATCACCATGTCGCCGATCTTGAACGCAAGGTAGATGCTGAGAATCGGCGCCATGAACGAGCCAAGTCGGGAGAGCACATCCATCTCCGGCTTCAGGCCGAATGAGCGTGAGGCGAGTATCGATTCAAAGATGATCATGGGAAAGCCGACGGAAACTGCCGACAGCAAAAACAGAAGCGGCAGTATCGGCGTTTGCCACAGCGGGTGAATTTTTGGGCCAGCAATAATCATCAGCGTTCCCAGCGAAGACTGATGCAATGTGGAGAGAACTACACCTGCAATGATGAAGATGAACATTGTCTTCGAAAGCCCACGGTCAAGCGCTCGCAGCACCGTGTCGAGCGGCTTGTTGAGCCATAACAGAACCCCTTTGAAGTTGACGCGGCCAATGAAGCGCTCCGCGACAATGGGAAGGAATTCGGTGTAGAGAACAAACGCGTAAATCATCACGCACATGCCCACTTCGAACAGAGCGGAGGTGCCGTTCCACATGATGAGCGGATGCCAGATGTAGTACCATCGTCCAAGGTCAATGCAAACAGCAGATGCTGCGAACGTGTAGCCAAGCAGCGCAGTCAACAATGCCGGCCGAATGATGGCGTGGTAGTGTTCTCTGTGCATGACGTGGCCGAGCGCCGCGGACATGAAACCGCCGGCCGCCAGGGCAACACCGGCGGCCACATCGATGGCAATCCAGATGCCCCAGGGATATTGGTCATTCAAATTCGTGACAGCTCCTATCCCGAAGAAAAATCGTCCCAGGAGAAACGCCAATCCGTTCAGAGCAAGAACCACCAAAACGTAAACACCGGGTGTGAAGAATCGCTTGGTCATCGGTTGAGGTTTGTGATTCATCATAATTCCTTTTCATCTGTTTCTTTCTTCCGTCGTGTTATGTACATGACTCCTCCCAACATCGCATAGAGAAGGACAGGAGGAATGAAGTACGCAAAGATTCCATGCTGGATGGATTCCGAAGTTCCAGGCATTGCATGAGTGCCAACGTTCGGAAGGCCAAGACTCGCGAAGTCCTTGCTCGCCATGTACATCCACGAAGTACCGCCTGCCTCGTTCTCTCCGTAGATATGGTGATTGTACCGTTCCGGATTCCGTCGGATTCGTTCCCTCGCGACCTTGATTAGCTCTGTTCGCGGTCCATAGGTAAGCGCCTCGACGGGACAAATCTCCACACACGCAGGGAGCTTTCCATCTTTCGTTCTTGAATTGCAGAAATCGCACTTAGCAATATCGGGACGGAGCGCCTCGCCAAACTCGAACGATGGCACCTGGAACGGACATGCAACGAGGCAATACCGGCAGCCGATACACTTGTTCGTATCCCAAACGACCGAGCCGTTCTCCTCTTTCGAGAATGCGCCCACGATGCAGGCGGAGACGCACGACGGATGATCGCAGTGCATGCACTGCGCCTTCACGTACACCGGAGGATCGTCGCCCTTCTCCGGACGATACTCATTCACGACTGTCACCGCATCCGGCTTTGGTCTGCGCTGCTCCTTGTACACTGAGCGATCTTCGTACGTTGCGAGCGGTGGCGTCGGGCGGCCGTGCGCTACCTTGCATGCCCACTCACACGAGCGGCAGCCAACGCACACCGTGGTGTCCACAAGAACACCCATGCGATCTGGCGAGGGAATATTTTTTGGACCTGCTTTCGCCGGATGCAGTTGAGACGACGCAAGTGCTGTTCCAATCATGGCACCCGTCTTGAGAAAGTCTCGTCGTGTTTTCTTATTCATGATATCGTAGTACTCCCTATGGATTTCGCATGTCCCTAACCCCGAAGGGCAGGGAGTGATACAGTGCGTTTCGCTCGCTGAGCCAATGGTTGCTTAGTCAACTAAGAAGAACTCTCGTGCCACTTTCTTCCACTCCTCGTCCGAACAGTGATCTGCAAGATTGTCCAACAACAGGCCTCCATCTTGATACATCAGTGCAGGAGTGGTCGAGAAAATTTGGACAAGTTGCGTCTTCGCTTGCTCAAGCCACTGCTGAGCTGTTTTTCCTGTAAAGAGATTGTTCAACTGCAACTCCAGTTTCGTTGGTCGAATCCGCAGCAACCACCCATCACCATACGGGGAAGTGTTGACAAGCGACGGATCGCGAAGCACCATTTCATTCTTTTCGATGATTCTTCCGCTCACCGGACACACCATTGGCACGACACGATGGCTGTGCTTCACATACCAAGCGACATTGCCCTGCTCGACCCGTTTCAGCAACCGGGGCAATTCGACCGCGTCGACAGTTCCGATGAGCGACTGCGCAAAGTCATCAACGCCGACAAGAACGTCGCCGTCCTCGGTCTCACGCAGCCACGAGTGACCGCGATGGATATAGCGTTTCACGAGCACGGGAGCGCTGGTTTTCACGCGTTGTTTTTTCCGAAGCATTCCCCACGCCATGACCAAGATGGCAGCAAGTATTCCGAGAATTGTTGACATGGTCTCCTCCTTTTTCCGATATTGTATTTCCAGCTTCGCCTCATGCATATCCAAAGCCCCTGCCAAAAGGAGCGTCCATGCATAATTCTTTTGCAGAGTCGAAGAACTTGAAATGATTGGAGTTGGAGAGATGTGCAAAATCGAGTTACATTTGTGGAATTTGAGAAACAGAGATGACGTTTAAAAAACCACCAATGCTTTTTTCCAAACAGGCAGAAGAAGCCAAATTGCAAGCCAAGTCGGGGGAGAACGACCGTGCAGAAATAGCCAACACTAAATTGCATTTCTCATCAGGCCAAGAATTACTGATATTACTGCTTGAATTGCAGTAACTTCGCCCATGAAGTGGTTCAACGAATCTTCTGGCATTAGATTACAAATGACACTCAAGTCTACACTCACTTTGGTTCTGCCATTCGCGACGTGTATCGGACTCTCGTCATGCTCTAAAGACGATGCTGTAGGTCCAAACCAGCGACAGGTTCGACTCTCGGCGCCGACAATTTTCATTCCTGTCGGCGTGTTGAGGTCTCCTCAAGGGATTGCCGTTGACGCTGCCGGAAATATCTGGGTGGCTGACACTAGAAACGGGATACTCCGTCGTTTTTCAACGACGGGCGTTCAGACGGATTCCCTCGATACACCAGCATCGTCCCCCATCAAGATTGCCATTCACAAGAGTACCGGTGATCTGCTTGTTATTCTGGATGAAAACCGGTTCGACCGAATTGTCGTCGCGACGAGATCAGCAATTGAATCCGTTCCCTTCTTTCCTTTCAATGGAGATGCCTCATATGTGTATGACGTGAACACAGGAACAGCACGACCAATCACTCCGACCATCAGTGCCTTGGGCGACATCGACGTTGGTCCCACGGGAGAGGTGTTTGTGAGCGCGTACGGCACGCCTCAAAATTTCGTCATGAAGCTGCTGACTGGAAACGTGACGGTGATTGCATCATCGTCTCTCACACCAACAAGCAGTGCAGACGTCGGTCCACGCTTCCTCGCGCTCGATACCTTCGGCACAATCTACACATCATTCACGTTTGTCTCGACGTCCTCGCAGAATGTTGTTCGCGCGTATTCGATTAATCCGTCGAACGTATTTCAAAGCGATGTCATCAACGAACCCATTGTCTCCGGGGCGGCAAGAGGAGGCGCCGTCGATGCAGCGGGCAATCTGTTTGTGGTCGAGCCGGTTTTACAGCAACTCGTCATAATCTCAACGTCAACGGAAAAGACGATTGATCGGTTGGACGTGCCGGACATAGCTGGCTTGTCAATCAGTCGTGCGCCACAGGATGTAGCAGTCGCTGCGGATGGAACTGTCTATGTTGTTCTCAACGATCGGCAAAACCCAACAAGCGGACCGGGCGCAGTGATACGGTACACAAGGATCTCGCAGTAGAAAGAGTTGCGAGGGAACTCATTGCCTTCAAGAAACTGAATCAAGCACCATCCCACAAAACCATCGACGAGGTAGCCTATGAAAGCGCTTATTGCGGATGCGTTTCCTGAGAAATACATCAACAGTATTGTTGAGCTTGGCGTTCGGACTGAATACAAACCAAAGCTCAAATCGGAAGAACTCGCCGCGCACATTGGAGACGCGAGCGTGCTCGTCGTCCGATCCACCGAGGTGCGCGCCGATTGCATTTCTGCCGCAAAGAACCTGAGCCTGATTATCCGGGCCGGCGCCGGCGTGAATACGATTGATATCAAGAGCGCAAATGCTCGCGGCATCTACGTTACGAATTGCCCCGGCAAGAACTCCATCGCCGTGGCTGAACTTGCCTGGGGCCTGATTCTGGCGCTCGACCGCCGCATTGCCGACAATGTATTGGACTTGCGAAATGGAAAGTGGAACAAGGGAGAATACTCAAAGGCCGATGGAATATATGGAAAGACTCTCGGGGTGATCGGCGTCGGACAGATCGGATCGGAGATGATCGTGCGGGCGAAGGCCTTTGGCTTGCGAGTCATCGGGTGGTCGAAGTCGCTCACTCGCGAAAAAGCCGCATCACTCGGGATTGGTCACGCAGGAACAGTACAAGATCTGGTGCCGCAATGCGACATCATATCGCTTCACGTAGCGTTGAAGCCGGAGACCAGAGGCTTGATCAGCCGGGACCTCATCGATTTGATGAAGCCAGGAACAATCTTCATCAACACGTCACGTGCTGAAGTGGTCGATGAGTCGGCCCTCGCAGACGCCGCCCAAGCGGGGAAGATCAAAGTGGGTGCAGATGTGTTTGCCGGCGAGCCTGAAGAAAAATCCGGCGCGTTCAACAGCAAGTTTGCTTCGTTGTCAAATGTGTACGGCACTCACCACATCGGAGCTTCGACGGAGCAGGCGCAGAACGCGGTTGCCGAGGAAACGGTCGCTATCATCAAGGAATATAAAGAACGCGGCAGCGTTCGCAACTGGGTGAACCGGGCGAAGAAAACTGCCGCGAAATGGCAACTGGTTGTCCGTCACTATGACAAGCCTGGCGTTCTGG
>CAYJNF010000045.1:0-13621 GCA_964370915.1 uncultured Chitinophagales bacterium | reverse complement strand
CCTTTACGGATCGCCGCCTGAAAATATTTTTACACAACTATTGACATTTGCTCATGCGAGGGAAACTTCAGTCATTCATTACATTGATAATAACCATGATTTTATATAGTTTCCATCAGAATCTTGAACTGACAAAATCCCTCCACAGTCACGTTGAAACCTGCCCTGAGGAAAAGATAATGCGTTCGTCTGCTACATTTGTTCTCGATGGAAAATTGGTGACGGAAGATTTCTCTCAAGATCACATACCGACGACGACGGTTCTGAACTATCTGCGAAGCCTTCCTACACACAAGGGTGTGAAAGAGGGATGCGCCGAAGGCGATTGCGGCGCGTGCACCGTGGTGCTTGGCGAACTCGGAGCAGACGATACGATCCGTTACAAATCAGTCGACTCCTGCCTGATTTTTCTGCCAATGATTCACGGCAAACATCTTGTCACGGTTGAGAACCTCAAACTCCCGACCGGAGAGTTGCATCCTGTGCAGCAAGCGATGGTAGACACAGGCGGGAGTCAGTGCGGCTACTGCACACCCGGCATCATCATGTCGATGTTCTCGCTGTACAAGAATGTGAACCACCCTTCACGGCAGCAAATCGACGACGCGCTGACCGGAAATCTGTGCCGGTGCACCGGCTACAAGCCAATTGTTCAAGCTGCCGCCGACTCATGCGTGCACGACCGTCTTGATTCATTCACAAGCGATGAGCCGCGCATTGTGGAACTTCTCCGGTCAATTCCGCGCAATCCCGCAATTCTCAAATCATCGACACAAACATATCTGCAGCCGAAAACTCTGCTGGAAGCGCTTACGTACAAACATCAATATCCTGAGGCAATCGTGATGTGCGGTGCAACTGATGTTGCACTGCGTGTGACAAAGAAGCACGAGTTGCTGGAGCGGATCATCGACCTTTCGTGTGTGGACGAAATCCGGCAAGTTCAAACACATCGGAATTCGATTCGCGTTGGTGCGGCTGCGGTTCTTTCTGAGTTGTACGACCATCTGACAGAGGATTTTGCTTCCCTTCGTTCGGCCCTTGACGTGTTCGGCTCGCAGCAAATCAGAAATCTCGCCACGCTCGGCGGCAACCTTGGCTCGGCATCTCCCATCGGCGATATGGTATGCGCCCTCATGCCGTACAATCCAATCCTTGTCCTGAAGAGCACGCACAGCACCAGAGAAATCCAACTTGATTCATTCTTGACTGGTTACCGCCAAACGGTACGGAAACCCGACGAGCTGATCACGGAAATCGTTCTGACAAAGCCTTCCACACAATCAGTCATCCGCTGGTACAAGGTGTCGAAACGAAAGGATCTCGATATTTCGACGTTGAGTGGCAGCTTCAAGCTCGATCTCGGAAATGGCGGTCTCATCAATTCCGCGACGCTCGTCTACGGCGGCATGGCCGAACGTGTCAAGAGAGCAACATCGGCGGAGAAATTCTTGCGGGGAAAACTGTGGACCCGCGAAGTTGTCGAGCAGGCAATGCCCCTGATTGATAAAGACTTCACGCCGATCTCCGACGCGCGGGGAAGCGCTGAGTTTCGACGAATTGCAGCGCGCAATCTTCTGCTGAAATTCTGGAATGAAACGACGCATGGCAACGGACAACTTCAACACTAGAGACATGGATGGATGCTCGTGGAATTAAGAGTCACCAGCTCCGAAGGAGTCCTTCGGACAAGACGCCAAGTCGCCAAGTTGTTCTCGAATGATGCCTCAAGCACCTACTAACATTCATCAGAGATGAAAGAAGAACAACTGAACCGACTCCGTGAGGCCGGCTTAATCTCCGACCAACAACATCTCACGCTGAAGAGAATCTATTCCAAGGAGATCTTCTCGCTCTTCTATGAACTTCGCACGATGTTGTATCTCGGCGTTCTCCTCTTCACAGGCGGGGTTGGCATTATTATCTACCAGAACATCGACACGATCGGACATCAAGTTATTATTCTGGCGTTGACACTGCTCATGCTCGGCTGTTTCTGGTACACGTGGAAACGCAAGGCTCCCTATTCGCATGCCGAGGTCAGAAGTCCGGGAGTGTTGTTCGACTACATTCTACTGCTTGGCTCGCTCCTGTTCGCGACGATTCTTGGCTACATGCAGTATCAGTATTCCATCTTTGGCCAGCACTGGGAGTTGGGGGCACTGCTTCCCGCACTCGCGTATTTTCCCATGGCGTATCTCTTCGATCATCGGGGCGTTCTCTCGTTGGGTATCACTGGCATAGCATCATGGCTGGGACTCACGATTTCTCCCGTCGGCCTGATGAACGAGGGTCTCTTCCCAACTCGTAACCTGATTCTCACAGGCATCGTCTTTGGCTTTGTCATGATGTCTGTCGGACTTCTCCTTGAACGCCGCGGAATCAAAAAGCATTTCACATTCACCTACATGAACTTCGGATTCCTCGTGTTCGGAGTCGCGGGACTTGGGGGGCTGTTCGTCCTTGAGCAGCGCGTTCTCTTTTTCCTGCTTACCGCCGGATTGTGTATCGTCGGCGTCTTCTATGCACGCAGAGCGCAATCGTTCTTCTTCCTTCTCATGTCGTCGGTGTTTGGCTACATCGCCATCACATACCTTCTTTTTGAAACGGTTTCCGATTTCGGATTCTGGCAATTGTATTTCATCGTATCGTGCGGCGTCATGATTTTCGGACTATTCAAATACAAATCATTCCTGGCTCGATGATGCTTGCATACAACCCGACATGGATTGCATCTCTCGTGATATCGAGAACCGCAAAGCGATGGATGGAAAGCGGCATTCTCTTACCCGAACAATATGCATCGATCAAGACTGCCCATGCGACGGCGCTTTACTCGCCGAATCTCTTTGTGCGGATCGCACTCTACATCTTCACATCGATTTGCGTGAGCGGCGTTGTTGGGCTTGTGGGGTTAGTCTTCAGTGTGGCCGGCGCCGATGCACTCACCGGTCTATTTCTTGTTCTCGGAATTGGCGCCATCGTAGTTCTCGAGGTGCTCATCAAGCAGAAACATCTCTACTGTGCGGGTATCGATGACGCGTTGTTGTATTCCGGTCTGGGGCTGATGATCGGGGGAGTTCTCGGGATGGTCTTCCTCAACAAGTCAGATTGGCCTGCAATTCTCCCTGCACTTGTTGCACTCCCGTTTCTCGTTGCAGCATCAGTCCGATATGCGGACACGCTCACTACACTTGCCAGCTACATGTGCCTCCTGTTCATCATCTGCCAACCCCTGACCGAAATGGGGCCCGTCAAAGCATACCTTCCTCTTGTTGTCATGGTCGTCTCGGCGATAGCGTATGCCGGAGCAGTCATTGTCGGACGGAAAAATTCGTTTCAGTCGTGGGAGACATGTTTCGCAGTGCTCGAGATTGCCAGTCTTGTGACTTTTTATCTGGGAGGAAATTACTTCATCGTTCGACAGTTCACTGATCTCTTGCTGCAATTCCAAATTCCCGAAGGTACCGACATCCCGCTCGCTTTCCTTTTTTATGGATTGACTGTCGTGGTGCCGATTGCCTACATTGTAGCAGGGATTCTCCGACGGGACAGTATTCTGCTGAGAGTCGGACTTCTCGCGGCGGCATTCTCGGTATTCACGTTCAGATTCTACTTCCATATTGCTCCACCTGAGGTCGCCCTTACAATTGGCGGAATCATTCTTATCGGCGCCGCATTCATAGCCATCAAATATCTGAAGATTCCGAAAAAGGGATTCACGCACGAGAGACTTCTGACAAGAAGACTTGAGAACCTGGATACGGAGATGCTGGTTGTCTCCAATACACTTGGCGCCACTGCGCAGCAGCCTCAAGATCAATTCAAAGGTGGCGGCGGTACGTTTGGTGGAGGGGGATCTACAGGAAACTGGTAGTGAGTAAAAGACTATGACAACAAACATCACACCACACGAATCAGCCGAGAAGCATGTAACCGGCGAAGCCCTTTACGTCGACGATATTCACGTCAACAGTCAACTGCTGATCGGTAAGGTCGTCTACAGTCCGCATGCGCACGCACGAATAACATCGTTCGATCTGAGCGCCGCAAAGCGAGTCCAGGGTGTTCATGCAGTACTCTGCCACCAGGACATTCCCGGCCACAATCAGATGGGGCCAGTGATCCACGATGAAGTGTGCCTTGCGGAAGGTGTTGTTGTTTGCGTTGGACAGGCAATGTTCCTCATCGCTGCCGAAACGGAAGAACAATGCCGCGAGGCGGAGCGGCTGATCAGAGTTGAGTACGAGCCACTCGAACCGATTCTGACCATCGAGGAAGCGATGGCGAAGGACAGTCTGCTCGGTCCGCCGCGAACGATGCATCGCGGAAATGCAGACGAAGCAATCCGATTGGCGCCTCACAGAATTTCAGGCGAGTTGCGTACGGGTGCACAAGAACACTGGTATCTTGAATCGCAGGTGTGTCTCTGTGTGCCGGGTGAAGGCAAGGAAATCAATGTCTATTCATCCACGCAACATCCGTCTGAAACGCAGGCGCTCGTCGGAGAAGTGCTCGGACTTGCAAAGCATGAGGTAACGGTGGAAGTGAGACGGATGGGGGGCGCATTCGGTGGAAAGGAGACGCAGGCGAATCACACGGCCTGCTGGAGTGCGCTGCTATGTTACGCGACCCGCCGCCCCGTGAAGATTCGTCTCTTCCGCGATGACGACATGATCATGACGGGCAAGCGGCATCGGTTTCTGTCGAGGTATGATGCCGGATTCGATGATGACGGAACCCTGCTGGGTGTAACGATCGAACTCAATAGCGATGGCGGCTGCGCAACGGATCTCTCATTCGCGATCATGGAACGCGCAATGCTGCATGCGGACAATGCCTATCATATTCCGCACTTTCATGTGCACGCGCGAGTGTGGAAAACGAACCTCCCCTCCAACACCGCGTTTCGCGGATTTGGCGGGCCGCAAGGGATGGCAGTCATTGAGACCATCATGGACCGGGTGGCGCGTTCTCTCCACCTCGACCCGCGCCAGGTACGACGTAAAAATTTCTATGGCGTCGCCCCGTATGATCTCACACATTATGACCAACAAGTTGAGAACAACCACCTTCCTGCCATTCACGATCAGCTTGTCGCTTCATCGGAGTACTTCGAGCGTCGACGCGCCATTGAAGCATTTAATGCCGAAAATGAGTTCCGCAAAAAGGGAATGGCAATCACTCCGGTCAAATTCGGAATCTCGTTCACGACAACGTTTCTCAATCAAGCGGGCGCGCTCGTCAACATCTACAAGGACGGGACGATCCTCGTGAATCACGGCGGTACGGAGATGGGACAAGGACTTCACACAAAAATGCAGCAGGTTGCCGCGGCCGAGTTTGGAGTACGCCTTGAGCGCGTGAAGGTGAATGCAACGAACACCTCCAAGGTCCCGAACACTTCCGCAACCGCGGCATCCGCCGGCGCGGATCTGAACGGCATGGCCGTCAGGGATGCTGCGGCTCGCCTGAAGCTGCAAATTGCCATCGCCATGGCAGAGCATTGGACAGAAGCACATCCGCAAGAACCGTCATCGCGAATCTCGATTCGATTTGAGAACGACTCTCTCTATGATGCCGACCACCCCGATCGGAAAATCGATTTTGGCGAGGCGATGACGCTTATGCACCTTCGGCAAGTGAGTTTGAGTTCCACAGGATTCTACAAGACACCGCGCATTGCATGGAACAAACAAGCCGGCAAAGGCAAGCCGTTCCATTACTACGCCTTCGGCATGGCATGTACGGAAGTCCTTGTCGACATCCTCACCGGGCACCACACAATTCTCCGCACGGATATTTTGCATGACGTTGGCGATTCACTCAACCCGCAAATCGATCTCGGACAAATTGAAGGCGGTTACATTCAGGGCAATGGCTGGGTGACCACGGAAGAAATCATGTGGGACGACAAGGGAAACCTGATGACGCACTCACCCGACACGTACAAGATTCCAAGCGTTCAAGACATCCCGAAAGATTTTCGCGTGCAGCTCCTGCAGAATGTTCCCAACCCGAACACGATTCGCAAAAGCAAAGCCGTCGCCGAGCCGCCGTTCATGCTCGCGCTCTCCACGTGGCTCGCGATCAAGGACGCGGTTTCCGCCGTCGCCAATCACGAACTCGAGCCGGAGTTCTCGCTTCCGGCGACTAATGAAGTCATTGTTCTTTCCGCATATAGACTCAAGGAGCGCCTCTCACAGATCAAGCTGGCTGCAGAGGTGACGACCGTCGTGAAGTGACATTTCAACGTCATAGGAGTAGGAGACATGAAGAGAAGACTGCGTGCTGTCATCATATGTGTGCTGTGCTTCGCGGCGGCAACACTGCTCGCCGGGCAGAAGGGAAAGAGGAGTTCGCCTTCCGGTCCGCCCACCACGGTATCGCTCATCGACGCAAAGTCGACGATGGTCACAGCGTGGGACATTCCCATGAACCCGCTGACCGACGCGTCGCTCGACTCCCATCCACTCGCCGGCCAAATCCGTTGGGGATTCCGTTTGTTCGTGAATACGGCGAACGAAGCCTCCCGCTTTTCTCCAAACGCACTTGCGTGCAACAACTGTCATCTCAATGCCGGTCAGAAGGAAAAGGCAATGCCTCTCGTCGGCATCGCGTCCATCTATCCGGAGTACAATAAGCGCGACGGCCGATTGTTCAGTCTCGAAGACCGCATCGTTGGTTGTTTCAAACGAAGCATGGGAGCGATTGGAAATCAGACCCGACACATGTTCTCGTCGACAATCGACGACAGCGTTCACGTTCCGGAAACCGATTCCAAGGAAGTGCTTGCGCTCTCGGCATACCTCTCGTGGCTCTCGCGCGGCTTCCCGCTTGGAAAGAACCCGCCGTGGCGAGGCAGGAATGTCATCGCAAAAGAAAATCTGATTCCCATCAAACAGCTCGATCCGAAACGCGGCCAGGCACTCTTCATCGAGAAGTGCTCTTCGTGTCATGGAGAAGATGGACAGGGAGTACAGATTGGTGATAAGAAGGCAGGTCCACTTTGGGGGCCGCACTCATGGAACGACGGCGCTGGCGCGTCGCGCATCTACACACTTGCCGGCATGATTCGCTATGCGATGCCGTATCTCGATCCCGGCAGTCTGACGGACGAAGAGGCTCAACAGATTTCCGCGTTCATCAACTCCAAGGAAAGGCCGGAGTATCCGTTCAAAGATCATGACTATGTGGTGGAGCAACTCCCGCCGGATGCGGTGTACTACAAACGATAGCGTACAAAAGAAAAAAGGCGAGATCCGCATCCCGCCCTTCCCCACATCATAACAAATCACATCTTCAACCTTCGCCGGCGTAGCAGTAGGTGCAACCATGTTCTTGCGCCCTGTTAATCGCAATCACTCCGGACGGCACAATCTGAATTCCCGGGAAAATGGCCGTCACCCAATCCTTCTTCACCTCGGCGGCATCCATCTTCATCTTCTCCGCTACATGCATGCTGTTAAATGTCAGCGCCAGGTCGCACACCCCGATGAGGACGCCGCTTTCGAGCAGCTTGTCAACCGACATTCCCGGTATGGGAAGTTCTTGCTTTGGTTGCCAGAACGCATTCGTGGTAATCCGCTGTTTTGTCATCATGTTGGTGACGTTAAACGTTTCGCCGAACTGGTATTTTTCCCATGCTTGATCATTCATCGCAAAGGGAATGGCGTCGTGACGAAGTACGAGCACGGCAGTGATATCCTTGTCCGGAACACCCAACTGCTTGTTGGACATCAGAAATACGCGTGACCACGCGAGGGGCAGACCGCCGTTTGTGCTCGGAGCATCGTACACCTGCCGATGCTTGCCCTTGATGCGACCGAGCCATTTCTCAAACGATGGATCGGATGATGGAGAAGGCTTTGGTGGTTGTTCTGCGAAGAGCTGGTTGGGAAGGTGAAGCGCGGCCAGTCCCAGCGCAGTACTTGCGGCGAGGTTTCCGAGAAAGCCGCGACGATGGATGGTACGTTCGAGATGCTCCATGGCGAACCTCCTTGTTGTGATAGTTATGACATTTGAGAAAGAACAGTTGGCGGACGAATGTAACGATGGGTCAGGAAGAAGTCAACTATTAACTGCCCCTGTACGTTGAAAATCCAAACGGACTCAGCAGCAACGGGACATGGTAATGCCCGCCATTTGTCACGGCAAATTCTACTGTGATTTTTGGGTAGAAACTGTCTTTGCCCATTTGACGAAAATATTCGCCGGTTTGATAGGTCAGCCGGTAGGCACCAGCAAGAAGGTGAGATGAAGCCGGAAGCAGATCAGCGATCCGGCCATCACCATTTGTTATGCCGCTGGCGAGTTCTTTCCATTGTCCGTCGGCTTCTTGCGACTCAAGCGTGGTGACAATCCCGACAGCGGGTTTCCCGAGTGAAGTATCAAGAACGTGAGTTGTGATCGGACTGTTCATTGTTCCTTACCACATTGTCTGACAAAATGGTAATCGAGGATTCACCTCTCGCTACCTTTCCAGGCCAACAATCTTTCCTGCTTTCGGTTCGATGATCTCAACCCAATACTTGTACTGCAACGCTGAAGGATGAAGTCCATCCGGCGCGATAAGATCGGGATACCGCACTACTTCACGGGAGATCGGCGTGATGTCAACGTACTGCGTACCGGCACGCACGGATTCTTCCCAGTTAACTGCATTAAACGCGTCAATCTCTCTCGCAATTTGTTTTCGGTCTCTTCCTTCGGCAAACGGCATTACGCCCCAATCGGGAATGGAAACGACGATAACACGCGAGACTGAACCGCCCGCGAACTGAGTTGCCCGTTGCAGCAACGCCCTAAACTGAACACGATACTCTTCAATGTCTCTGTCGCGATATTGATTGTTCACACCGATGAGCAACGTGACAAGATCAAACGTGCCTTCAACCATCGTCTCGTCAATAGCCGCGCTCAGTTCATCCGTAGTCCAACCCGTGCGGGCGACAATAATCGGATCCTCGATAGCTACGCCTTTTGTTCGGAGAGACTCGCTGAGTTGCACAGGCCAGCGTCCAGACTCGTCAACACTTTCGCCGATGGTGTAAGAATCGCCGAGTGCGAGGTAGCGAATTGGTTCAACTGAATTCATAGTTTGTGTGTAGAGGCGTGAAGACAGAAGACTAACAAAGAGGAAGAAGAACTTCTTTGCCATTCTACGCAGATGTCCGTCTTTGGGATGGGGTGGATTTGAGGTGGTGCTTCCTTCGGACATCCTCCAAATCTCTCATCATGACATCCGTTCTATGAAAGTACTTCTTGCTTAATCGTGACCTGATATCTCGCATCATTTTCACCGCGTCAAAGCGTTTTCGTTTCATACAACACCTCCCTCGGGCTTCGAATATCTATGGTTGAATAACCGTATTTCAGATTCACGGAATTGTAGAGTCGAATTCGACTCAGATTGACAATGTGTTTGAAGTTCCAGCTAATCAACGCATCAACAGCGTGGATCGTTGCCAAAGCAATGTGAACAGCGTCGTTGAACGACCTTTCGGAAATCACTTTTTCGTCAATGTATCTGTTTGCCAGACTAATTACAACTTCGTCAGCAAACACGTTCACGCGATGGTCTTCAGGAATGCTGTTGAGAATGTCTCGCACTCTCGGTGGCGCTTCATCGATTTCCCTCACTGTTACATCGGATATGACTGCCGAATGTCTACCGTGATGAATGTCGCTAAAAAGCCTTAGCGACCACTCTTTGAACTCAGTATCAATAGCCCCGCCAAACACAGAGGTGTCCAAATAGAGTCTCATATCTGCTCAAAGAATTTCTTCAACTTTTCATCATCGAGCCTTCCGTCCGTCCGCACGCCGCTGCAAAGATCAACTCCAAATGGCTGCACCTGACGAATTGCTTCGGCAACATTTTCCGGCTTCAATCCGCCTGCAAGATACACAGGCACGTTCACCGATTCGACAATCCGCCTGCTGATACTCCAATCGTGCGTTCGGCCTGTCCCGCCAAGTTCTTTCACGGGAAGAGCCTGGTTGCCGGAATCGAGAAGAATTGCATCGACGAACTCGGATACCGTGATCGATTCGACAATCGATTCCTCACCCGTCACGTGCACAACCTGCACCAATCCAATTCCCGGCAATGCACGACGAAGCTCGTCGTACACAGGAACGGAAATCCTGTCCACTAACTGAAGCGTGTTGGTTCGGCATCGTCGTTGTTGACTGATGATCGGCCCCGCTTCCTGTTGCGATGTCAGCAAAAATGAAGTAACGCCTGGCGGAATCGTCGCCGCAATCTCCGCGATCAATTCCTCCGGTATCGGCCCCGGTCCGCTCGGCATCGAGGAGACAAGTCCGAGAGCCGATGCGCCATACCGGATTGCGAGCTGTGCTTCATCGATGCTGGCGATGCAGCAAATTTTGACACGGGGCTTCATTATTCGAATGTTGTCTTCGCACGGGTTCTTACGCGCAGCACAGATTCCTGAGCAAACTTCCTTTTGTACAGGTGGTCGATGATTTCATCAATCTTCCGCGAGCTTTCCGATGACTGCGGCGGATAAAAAACAACAATGATTCTTGTTTGTTCAGCCTTGATCTCTCCGGTCCGATACTTGTACCGGCCGACCGCAGGAAGAGTGCTGAATCCATCCGGAAAGCGGGCGACGATCTCGCGATTCACAAAATCTTCCCACGACGAATCTGAGACCACGCCGCTTGTCGGAATGTCCGAGCCAAAGTAGAGTTCTTCTCTCACCCAGAGTGAGTCGTGTGCGGCCACAGCCTGATAGTTTTCGCTTCCACGAATTCCCGAGCATCCTGAAAACACCACAAGCAAGAGAAATGCTGCTGATGCTTCAATAGCAAAAGATCGATGTGGCCTGTTCAGAACCAATCACTTCTTCCTTCTGCCATTCATTATCTTCACAAACGATCTGCTGCGTAATTCTCCCAGTGTCAATCCCGTAACCAGCGCCTCCTCTTCCGTGATTGCCCGGCAACTCAGTCCGCGGAGAAAGAAATTGAGCAACCCTTGTCCCGTTGCTGCGTCGTCGAACACATCGCCGATGAGCGTTGCTTGTGCAGCCTTCTCGACAAATGTTTTCAGCCGCAGCGAAGCAAGATCGAGTCCCTCCAGAAAGAATGCATAAACGGCAGCGTAGCGCACGCACAACTGGGCCGGATGTAAATCCCAACCCTGATAGTAGCCGTGCTTGAGTGAGTGCATGGTGTCGTCGAACGCGAGCTTCCACGCGCGGTGAACTGCAGCTCTGTTCTCAACGGCCTGCTTCGCAGTGAGTTTCCTTCCTGCCTTGCCGGTCGAAGACTCGACTCGTTGAGCAGGCAGGCCATCTTTCGTCCGATGTGGACCCACCGGCATGATGTTCGTGGCACCGTCTGAGATGCTGATACCGGTCTGTGCAAGAGCAACCTTCATCATGTGCCTCGCGAAGTCGCATGCCTGATGTTGCATACTCTGGAACGATGCAGTAATTTCGCAAAGGGCGGTGTAGTCGTACACTCCGAAATGGGCTGAGATGACCCTTCCCTCCCCCGAAGAGACGAGCAAAGGTAAATGCGATTCACCACGCGCATTGAAAATCGATTGCGGGGTTTCGATCATCAATTCAAGCTTCAGGGAACCGGGAGATAGTCCAGTCCTCAACTCAAGCATCCTGCACACGTCGGCAACGGCAGTCACCTGTTCCGGAATTACCACTTTGGGAATCGTGATAACAAAATGCGGCGGCAGCTTTCCGCCCGTTGCTTCAACCAATGATGAGACAAAGATGTCCATGGTTCTTACGCTTCGCGCTTTTAGCTCTTCGGACATCGGTTTGATGCGAATGCCTATGAACGGTGGCAGCGTTCCTTCATGCAAGCCGCGGGCCATTTCCCTGGCGGTGAATTCGGCGTGTCCATCCTCCTCACTGTCAACGCGATTCCCGTACCCATCTTCAAAATCGATCCGGAAGTCTTCAACCGGTTCGGATTTCAGTTTCGCGACAACTCGATTGTAAATCGTGAATGCGAACCACGCAGGCGGATTTCCCTGCTGCACAGCGTTGGGGTTCTTCCTCAGTTGTTTGCTCAGGGTATCGATTTGCTTCGTGGATTTCGGAAGCGACTCGAATCCATGCAACTGGAGAGCGCGGGCAAACGCAACAAAGTTTGGGGCATACTCAAGCAACGACTTCAATCCGACTTCACCCAACTTTGCGGCTGTGTCAGCTTTGAATATCTGGGCGCCGCCATACACCGTGTGGACGGGTTGGCGTGCACCGCTTTCGCCGGGATATCTTGCTGCGAATGAATAATTCGCTTCACGAAGTCGAGCAAAGACATCAGCGATTGAGTCCGGCGTCAACGACATAGACATTGAGTAACCCTCATACAAATTCGTATCAAACACAACGTCGCCTACCTGTTGAGATTGACAATTGCGGTCAGCCTTCCTTGTCCAGATTTCCATTCCACAAATACTCCCTTGTCTCCTTCACGATCACTCCGTTGAGAACGATCAACGAAATGAGATTGGGAATTGCCATCATCCCATTAGCGATGTCCGCGAGCGACCATACCATCGGAAGGGAGAGCACAGAGCCGGCCATCACCGCAGCGACCCAGACCCACCGATACGGAGCAATTGCTTTAGGTCCGAAGAGATACTCCGCTGCTTTCTCTCCGTAGTATGACCATCCGAGTATAGTTGAAAACACGAATGTGAGAAGGCCAATCGTCAGGACAAGTGGACCGACGACGGGAATGTCGGAGAAGGCGGCTTTGGTCAACGCTGCCCCGCGCAAGCCATTGATCCACTCGCCGGAATTGACAAGCACAAGCCCTGTCATGGCACAGACCACGACGGTGTCCCAGAATGTTCCTGTTGATGAAACCAGTGCTTGGCGAATCGGATTTTTGGTTTGTGCAGCCGCGGCCACGATCGGGGCGCTGCCCAAGCCAGATTCATTGGAGAACAATCCGCGTGCAACACCGTAGCGGATGGCTTCCTTCATTCCAGCACCGAGAAAGCCGCCAACCATTGCCTGGCCTGTGAATGCAGTCGAGAAAATCAATGAGAATGTTTGCGGCAAGAGCGACGAATGCATGAACAACAGAATCCCGCACCCGAGCACATAGAATATGGCCATGAATGGAACCAGTGCTTCGCACACGCGGGCAATCGACTTAATGCCCCCGAGAATCACGACCGCAGTCAGCACCGTCATCGCAATTCCCGAAATCCACGGAGCGATGTTGAACGTCTCTTGCACCATCGAAGAAATCGAATTTGCCTGGACCATGTTGCCAATACCGAATGCAGAAACTGCGGTGAGCGCCGCGAAAATCACGCCCAGCCATTTTGCGTTCATGCCGCGTTCGAGAACGTACATTGGCCCGCCCGCCATCAAGCCACCTGGTGTCTTCACCCGATACTTCACCGAAAGCAACGCCTCGGCGTACTTGGTCGCAATCCCAAACACACCAGTGAGCCACATCCAGAGTACGGCGCCTGGCCCACCGGATGCGATTGCAGTCGCCACGCCAACGATATTACCCGTTCCAATCGTTGCGGCAAGGGCTGTCGTCAGAGCACCAAACTGACTTACATCGCCTTCGCCTTCGGTACTGCGCTGCAGCGACAACT
>CAYJNF010000044.1:0-13878 GCA_964370915.1 uncultured Chitinophagales bacterium | reverse complement strand
GCGTAGTAGACTGTTCGATTGTCAACACCGGCATCTGACCTTGAGGCTGGAGAGTACGAGCCTACAACTTTGTGCGCTACGTACAGTGTGATAGTATTTGAATTGGCAGTACGTGCTGTTGTTCCGGCGTTATAACTTACGGTAGCCTGATTGGAAATGGCCGTTCCTGCGGCGGTACCGCTTGCTTCTGCCGCATTCCGAAGTACACCGAGCCCCACCAGCACGCCTACGAGAAGCGTGACTGCTCGTTGCTGCTTCATGATTATTTACCCCTTCTATTATGTTATGTGTTATTCATACTCTTTTCCTTCCTCCTCTTTCCCCCACTAATTAATCCGGACGCGAAACTCTATGACGCCTGATGATCCGGGATTGACACTCCCTACATCGACTGCAACAGCATTGTTCGTTACAATAACCTCGTCCCCATCTGCCTCATCGGTTTTCGGCGCACCGTTGTGAAGCACACTCTGGAGGATGTAACTCGTATTGGCCGGAACAGCATCCGTCACACCAAACTGAATTGCGCGACCTCCACCAACATTTGTATATGTAATCTGGTAGCGTATCTCCCGTCCGGGTCTCGGATCGGGAACATCCGCGAGCTTCGACAATGTCATGACGGGAATTCGGAGTGTTGTAGTTCCTGTCGCCGTCGCAAGGTTGCCCGCATTCGTCGTCGAGGTAACGCGGAACGACGCAAGGTCGATCGTGCCGTCTGCAGGAACAACAGGTAATATGGTCCGAGCGACGACGTTGTATTGTCCGCCGCTCGCGAGTGTTCCGGTACCGACTGTTGTTGCTTCGGCGGAATCGATCCTCCCGTTTCCATTAGCATCATAGTAATAGACCCATGGCAGATTCTGATTTGATGTCACCGTGAGTGAAAAGGCTTCTGGCAGCAAGCCATTGTTTGTCGCCGTCATGGCATAGTCAATCGTGTCCCCCGGCTCGCCGCTTGCTGTTCTGTTGGGAGAAAAATCTACCGAGACAGTGCCGCCACTTTGGACAGTAATGAAATTCGTTTCGGTGCTCGATAGGTTGATGACATTCGGCCCGTCATTGTATTGCATCCCTGCGATGTTGTGAATCTCCGTCCCCGGAGGCGCGTTATTGACGACGTCAACGTTGAACGTCACTGTCCCGTTAGCACCGGGCGCGACTGTTCCCAAATTCCATACGAGCATCTGGCCCGTCGCGCTGATTGGCGGTGGCACCGCAGACGACGTCACATAACGCAAATGATTGTCGAGAACATCCGTGACGACCACGTTTGATGCACTGGCGCTTCCCGGATTGGCATAGGTAAGCGTATACGTAACTCTATCGCCGCCACGCGGGACAGTGTTACTCACACTCTTTGTGAAGGTGACCGATGCACTCGAAATGATTATCGAGTAACTCGCAGTGTCTTTGGTGGTCGACTCGAATGCCGACGTTCCTACAAACCTGAGGACATCAGTCTGCCCATTCAATGCGAGATTGTTCGGGACCATTACCCGAACGATTGCTTTCATTCCACTGTCAGCAGGTAGACTTGCTGTTTGACCAATAGTGCCTGCAGAAATCTCGGATGGTTCGAGGATCGCGTTTCCGTTTGCATCGTGGTAGATTGCTGTTTGAAAACCTAACGATGTCGAGGCCGAAAGGAGAATAACATCTGTCCCGTTGCCTGAGTTCGTAACGGTAGATGGATAGTCAATGTTGGTATTAACTTGCGTAGTGCGAGTTGCCGAAGGAGGTGTAATATTAACTGTGGCCAGTTGCTGAACAACCACAGAGACGATGTTTGACGCGACCGGAGGCATCGGCTCACCGTTGTTGGCACGATACGTTGCGTGAGCCTGATTGGCAATCGGTGTTCCGGCCGGAGTCCCGGCTGCAAAAACACTCGACCCCGGCAGGTGAACGACAGACGCTATCATTAGCGCGGATGCAAACACCCGATCCGTATACGACAAGTGTACCCCCCCAAGGCATACTTCGCGTTGTTATCTCATTTGGCCAATCACCGTTGCGAATTTAATGCCAACAATACTTGTGACACCGTGACACAATCGAGTCTGACAAACGACCCGATTTGCCTCTCCCATCAACACCCGGAAAGGCCTATTCTGTAATTTGTACAACGTACCGTGGCGCTACTGCAAAACTACTTTGAAGCTTACGAAACGTTCTTCCCCCGGCATGAGTGGATCATTGAGTACCCACTTCAGGTTTTGTGCACCGCTCAACGTTTCGTCCCCTTCAACATTGAATGTGGTGCCGGCCATGGTCGCGCTTCCTGTCAGATACCGGACGCCACGAGGAACCGGATTTCCAAGCACAACACCTGTGGCTTCGCCCGTTCCGATATTTGTGCAAATGATGGTGTATGCCGCGGTATCTGACTGACCGAGCTTCTGTTTGTCAGCGGTGTTCACCACAACCAGGCGTGGTTCCCTTGTTCCAACTGCGGACTCTTGAATTGCCGCGAGCGCCTGTGTCCTTGCATCAGTTGGTGACAATGAAGTGACACCCTTGATGACGAGCCATAACAAAGCCGTTTCGCTAGATGCGGGGACCACGCGCTGGTCACACGAAATCTCAATGCGTTCTTTCTCGACACTCAGCTTCTGTTGTTCGGGAAAAACTGCCGCGGCAAGCAACGATGTTCCTGACTTCGATGCGACGATGAAACCGCCTGAAGTTGTTTCGGCATTCCCTGCAACTGGCAGTCTCACGCGCATCGCAACATTCATGCTTTGTTCTGTTCTTAGTGCGAAGGTCACTATCAGCCTTTGGTCCTCACTCGAATCATTCCCCGTTGCAATCGCTTTAAGAATCAGTTGCACGTCACCTTGTGGTGTTCGCATGCTATACACGCTTGCAACTCGCCGTGGCTCGAGGCCTCCGCCTGTCGGTAGTACCTCCAACTGCTTCGCCGCCCCTTTCCCGAGAATGTCGTTGACAGAAAGAGACTTGAGCACCTTTCCGTTTTCACCTAACAACTCGATCACCGGTGAAGTTGGCTCGAGTTTGGCAAAGTGAACGCCAAATCGTTCGTTCTTCGACGTCACGTCGATCAGGGGAAGGACTTTGCCATCCACGAGCGGCGAAGAAACAAATGCAAGTGAGAGATCCTTGTACTTTACCTTTACACCACTAGATTTTGGTCCAGCTATTGCGCACACGGCAACGAGGAGGACCAGAAGCGTGAACCGTTTCATCGAAGCACCTTTTGTGTTGTTATGAGAATTTCAATTTACTATTACTCTGTACGTTATTGTTCCAGAACTTCCGACGGTGACTGTTCCGAGGTTGACTGAAATCGTCGAGCCTGAGACCGTCACTTCGTCGGCATCTGCTGCATCGGTTTTTGAGACGCTATTCACTTGCGTACTGCTCGCAACATAACTCGTATTGGAAGGCGCAGCAGCCGTCACGAGCGTGCTCGTCGAACTTCCATCACCATCATTCGAATAATTCACAGTGTATGTCACCTGATCTCCCGGCGACGGATTGGTGGCACTCTGATTCAACGACAAGACCATGTTTGCAATCGTCCTGCTCGACAATGAGAACGCTCCGGTGTACGTCAAGCCCGTTTGCTCTACCCAGTTGTTCGCCGTGTTGCTCGACGTGGCTCCTTCCCGCGTCCACACATCAGGACCTATCGCTGTCCGCCTCCAGATCTTCAATGGGGGAACCGTTTCAGAATTTGGTGCGCCCACTTCCGCATCCTCGTAGTGCAAGCGCAATGTATAGTTGAAAGCCGACCCGCCTGTCTGCGAGATGACATAGTAGCGGTCGATCGGCTCCATGGACGTGTTCTCTCCGGGACTGCTTAAAGCCGTCGTCACCGTCACGGACGTCGGCAACGTTTCGCCGCTTTCAAACGTGATGGTGTTGTCTGCACCTTCAAACGAATACGCCATGCCGGAAGTGAATTCATGAGTACGCGTTACGGTTCCTATGACAATGCCATTCCCGGTTCTGTCCGTCGTCACCGTTATTACGTTGGCACCTGTCGCAACCTTTCCCTGAGTCATCGTCAGCGTGCTTGCTGTTACATTGTTGTTCAGTGTAATCGTTTTGGTTGCCGCAGATTTGTTCACCGTAAGAGTGTAAAATGTTGTTGCTCCGGTAATGGCCACATCGCTGCTTCCGGTCAGCTGAACGTCAGATTCACCTGCCGTGAATGTCCCGCTGTTCGAAAAATTTCCCTGCACGGTGATGATGTTGCTCCCCGGAGTGAACGTCGTGCTGGAACCTATTGTCAGATTGCCGGCTACCGTCAGATCGTCTGCTACGGTTTTTGTGCCGCTGCCGCTCACTGTCAGATTCCCGTACGTTTCCACGCTGACCGTCTGATTCGTTCCGCTGTATTCGACCGTGCCGGTCGTGCCTAGAGTGTGAGTTGTATAATTTGATGGAAACTCGTTTGTACCGCCAATCTTCAGCGTCGCACCATTGGACACGGTGATCGTTCCTCCTGTTGAAGAACGGTTCGCGGTGTAGCTGCTCAGATCAAGTACTCCCCCCGAGACGGTAAGATCGCCTCCAACGGTGACGTTGCCGCCGAGGGTTCGCGTCCCCGCTGAAGAAATCGTGAGGTGACCATACGCCAACGACTGCACGGTCTGCGTCGACCCATCATAACTCACGGTGCTCGCCGCAGCGAATGACTTTGAACTTCCGGGCAGCGAGTTTGTCGTCCCATGTGCGTACGCACCTCCATTATCAATCTGGAATGTACCCATTGTTACGGTGCCGGTGCTGGAGTTCGTCCATATGCCGCCGTTTTCTATCTCGACAATGCCACTGCTGCTCACGTCCCATGTGCTTGATCCGGTAAGTGTCATGGAATGTCCGTTCTGGATGATCCATTGGACACCGGTCCCGAAGCTTGGGGCGTTCGTTCCGGCGCCAGTCCGTTTCGTATTCCAGTTTGACGCTGTATTGACAGCAAGACTCCCCTTCGAGTAGAATACAGCAGGCGCAAACGCCGCTACGACCTGCGCACTCCGGTTGATTCCGGTTTGCGTCCACGACATGCTGGTCACGCCGGCACTTGTGACAATCTTCGTGCTTGCACCACCCGAAGTCGTCGCTCCGACGGCATTGATAAATCGCAGAGTCTGGCCCGATCCCGGCGCGAGATCGCCCTGGTTCTGTCCACTGCCAAACATATCCACCACTACCGAATTGTCAGAGACCGTTGTAATGTTGGTAGTGGTTGCGCCTGCATTGTTATAATTCGTGACACTTGCCTCTGGCGCGACCTGTGCAAGTCCGTTCAATACGATGGCACCTGCTGTCGCAGAGCTTACCGTGGATGGCCATGTCACCACCACGTTCGCCGTTCCCACAGAAGGTGCCAGGAGATACCACAAGCCAACATTCTGGTAGATTGATGTGGAATACGCATTCGCAGAACCGACCTGTGTAAGTGCGGCGCCGTTGTAGGTAATGCTGGACGGTTGTACCGCAGAGGCATTTTCAGTCTGCACCCCGACAACGAGGATTCTGTTGTTCTGATTCGGAACGGTGTGTGTCCACGTGAGGCTTGAAACAGATGAGCCCGTTTGAGACGATATGGACTCAGGCTCTCCAAGTTGAAAATCACCAAAGGACGTCAGACTCGTCGCCTGCGTGCTCGTCGAGGTTCTTGTTCCGACTGTCGGATACGTCCACCCCGCTGAATAAAGTCCGACAACGAATGCGCTCGTGCTGCCTCCCGCGTCAACGTCGCCCGCTGCAAACGTGAACGTCGCGCTGCACGTTGTAAACGTGATGCCGCTGTTCGTCAGCGTCCACGTTCTGTTCACGCTCTTCGAGGCGTCAATTGTTGCCGAGCTGATATTCGCATGATCACTTGCTGTTGAAGACGCAGTGAGGTTCCCGGCCATCGTCACGCTGGCAAACGCTACGGTCACCGGCGTGTAGTCCGTTCCTGTCCCGATCTCAAACGTCTTCGTGGTTGCACCTGCCGCGGTGTACTTCTGAAGTTTTCCGACGATGTGGCCTATCGTTCTTGCAACAGTTCCCGTTGAGCTGATGGAGAGTGAATATGATCCCGTTGTGATGTTGCCACTGGTGAGTGTCAGCGTACCGTTTACTGTCGTATTTGTCGAGAGTGTTGCACCGTTCGCATCATTCACCTCCATGTTCGTAAACGCACCACCGCCGGAGAGTGCATGCGCAAGTGCACCGCCCGTCAGCGCGATCTTGCCGGCCCCGGTGTGACTGGTGCTGTTTGCGATATCGCCATAGGCGGACAGTGTATAGCCGCCGTCCGCAAGGGTGGCACCGCTGAGTGTCAGTGTCCCTCTGACTGTCATAGTCCCTCCGAGCGTCTTCGTTCCCGACCCAGAGAGAGTGAGGTGTCCGTAACTCTGCGAGCTGTTAAGGACCCCGACAGTCTGGCTCGTGCCGTTGTATTCAATCGTGCTTGTCGAACCAATGCTGTGCGTCGAGTAGTTCGTTGGGAACGTATTGGTACCTCCCATCTTCAACGCTGCACCGCTGGCAAGGGTCAATGTGCCGCCAGCCGAGGAGCGGTTGAGCGTGTAGCTTCCAAGCAAAAGCGTGCCTGCAGAAATGGTCAGATTGCCGGCAACGCCTTCTGTGCCTGCCAATGTTTTTGTTCCCAGGCCTGAGATCAGAAGATTCCCATAATCTTGCGCGCTGTTCAGCGTGGCAACTGATTGCGTCGTGCCTGAGTATTCAATCGTACTCGTTGATCCGATCGAGTGTGTCGAGTAGTTTGACGGCAACGTACCGGTTCCGCCGATCTTCAACGTCGCACCATTCGAAACAGTCAGTGTTCCGCCGGCGGATGCCCGATTGCACGTGTAGGTGGTGAGGTCGAAGGTTGCCGACGAGACCGTCAGATTTCCGGCAGGCGTGATACTGCCTGCAAGAGTCTTGGTACCTCCTCCGGAGACAGAAAGATTATTGTATGACTTGGCAGCGACGGTTTGCGAGCCGCTTGTTGCTGAGTACTCTACCGTCCCGCCACCGACATTCACCGTTCCCGACACCGAGGGAAAAGCATTTTCAGTCTTCAGCGTTCCCCCGGAAAGCGTGAGGTTTCCACTCACCGTAAGACTTTGAGAAGCCTTCACGGTAACTACGAGGCTCGCATTGTTCAGCACAATGTCACTACAAGCTCCAGCGACATTGATATCAATCGTATTGGCTCCGGTAAGGCTGACGAAATCACTCGCTACCGGCACGCCATTGGGATTCCAATTGTTGGCATCTCCCCAGTTATTTGTGCCTGCACCGCCATCCCACGTCTTCTGAGTAATCTCGCTTCCGACAGTGTAAAAGGTGGCCGGGGAATTCTGGTTATTATACTCTGTGAGAACCCAAGCGGCTGATCTCTCGACAAACGCGATTCGTGCTTCATCGATACTGCCGTTGAAGTATCCGTCCGACCCGCTGGTCCAGCCCGACGCTTTGTACGCGCCCATTCTGAACCACCCGTTGAAGACCTCTGCCCCCGAGGTTGCGAGAGATCCAACCGACGCCCCGTCAACGTACAGTTTCAGAGTGTTGGAAGCGTGAGTCAGAACCGCGTAGTGCCAGGCGCCATTGTAGTACGTTCCTCCCGTTGCAACTTCTCGTACTGCTCCGTCATAGACACCTGATCTGAGTTTTCCATCGGCACCAATCCAAAGTTGTCTGTCCCAGCTTGTACTACCAGTTCCAGTTTGTGTCAACTCATACCCGAAGATCTTTTTTCCGCCAGCTACCGATGTCTTGAACCATGCCGAGATAGTGAGAGTCTGAGGATTCGTGTATTGTGATTTCGTGGAGATGTAGTCGTTGGAGCCATCCAGTGTAACACCCCCTGCGATTTTTGACGTCACACCCAGGTTAATCGGGCTTCCCTGCGTCGTTCCGTGGTTGCCATTCGTCGTCGCATCTTTGAGAGCTTCCGCCCCGCCGACTGTTTCGGCCAGATGCCAGACTGCTTTGAAGTTGGATTCCCAGGCTCCCGTTGCATTCTGCTGGCTCGAAGCAGAAGCATTGCCATAGTACATATAGACGACGGTGTTTGATGATGATGAGAGAGAGGGAATTCTCACCCACGCGACAATCGCGCCCGTCGCACTTGAATAACTTTCGATTTGATGGTCGAGTTTTGTCGTACCGTCTGACGATGTGAACAGAATGTCGTCTGCGTCTGCCTGAGCTTTGCTCTGAAGGTCTGCGTCCGTTCTGCTGACAAGAACAGGAAAATTGGTGTGCGGCCCTGTCCCGACCTTTGTATAATCTATGGTAATGATCTTGCGGTGAAGCCAGCTGGAATTGTACCAGCCTTGCGCAAAGGACGAAAAAGACACAAGCATAATAAGGCAGAGCACTGCAAAGGACGAACTTCGGCGGTGGTCGGGTAAAAATATGGCACTGAAGGGTCTCATATCAGTACGAGTGTCATTTCACGCCTTGCGAGTAGGAGAAACCAACTGACAACAACAAGAAGCCCTCAGCCGCCGGGCACCACACGACACAACGCCGATTATCTCTGGCTGACCGTACTTCCCCTTAGTCCCTTTGCCCCGATCGACTGGTGCCCAAATTCATGCCAAGAGGAAGTGGCGGATTTTCTAGGATTTTTATGACTGATTTGTGATTCAGGAGAGGGTGGATGGTAGAAACAAACAGATGGCCGATATTGGACATGACGCGGAGCAGAGCTTCAGGCGTGATTACGGTACAGTCGCCCACTGCACAAATGGATTGGCTTTACTGAAGTTGACACACTTCGATTTTCTTGAGAATTCCCATGAGTTCGTCGGCAGCGTTCTCCTTACTGACGAAGAAGTCGTTCGCACTCCATTCGAGTCCCTGTTGCATGTTGGGGTTTTCGAAACCCGAGACAAAAATAAAGGGAACGTCCCGTCTTGGAAAAATATCTCTTACGTAACTATGGAACCGGGCACCATCAAGTCCGGGCATGCGAACATCCGAAATGATAACATCTACTTCCTGATCCTCAAGCATTTCTCTCGCCTCCTTCCCGTCCCTGGCCAGCAGGGTTACATGACCATCTGTTTTCAGCATTTCCGATACAAGGAAAAGAAAACTGTCGTTATCATCTGCAACCAGAATCTTCATATGATGTGCCGCCTTTGGTCCGTGATCGAATGTAAGAACCAAAAAACGAATGTTGGTCCTGATACATTGTCGCAGCAACCGCCCACGAAAGAGTCGACTTGGCGCTGCGCATTCACACCTGCAAATCGGGCATCTGATTTCACGCAGCCACTTGCAAACTCCGTACCGACATTTCCTAAGAAATCTCTTCTGTGTTTCGCCCATCGGCACGTGATCAATCGCGACCACGCTGACCGCACGCTGCAGCCATCGTCGAGACAGTCAAAGTGCAGAGCATCCAGGTCTTCCATCTTTCTTGTCAACAAATGCTAAAATTGTTGACGGTGCATCCCGACAATCAGGAGGTCCATGCGTCTTCATTTGTCCGGTGGATGAGTCGCCCTTCGACCTACTTGGCCCTGAAGAAAAGAACAATGAAAAGCTGGGGTATTCTACAAACGTAGACTCTGCGCAAACCACTTGTCCATTCTTTGCCGATATCCTGGGACAACGGTAGCGTGTTTGACTGCGCAAGCAATGCGCTTAATGCTTTGATGAGATTCGACCTATGACCGATTGGTAAAAGCTCTTTTCTGATCCTATCATCGCTAATGCGACCCTCGACCGCTTAGCGCACACGAGTCACCTGATTGTTATCAAAGGAGAGTCGTACAGAAAGAAACTCCAATGAACAAGGGAGGAATAATCCCATGAATCATAACAATCACATCGCTCCCATGGCAACCGATATCCGCCGTATCCGTTATATCCGCTCCTTGACAACCAGTAGATCTCTCAGTATACTATCGCTCAACACTGCAGCACGTTGGCCTGCCTGATGGCAGTCACGGAATACTTTCGGACCTCCATGGGGAATATGATGGCCCTTGACACCCGTGAAAGAATACTTCCCTGCAGAGAACGAGCGATGGGACGCGCCATATGAAACGTTCGGTCAAAATGTTTTCGTAGAAGCATTCATCCATCAACTACAAACACAGGAGGAAACAATGCGTTACACGTTGAGCCAAGAGGAAATTGCTTCCTATCGGAAGAATGGCTTTGTGACAATCATGGACTTCCTTGATCCGAGCGAGCTTGAGATCTGGCGAAAGACAATTTTTCGAGCCGCCGAGAACCGTGCGGGAGTAAAGATACCCGGCACCGCAATCAAGACCGGCGAAGATGACGGAATAAACAAAGATGCAGACTACTTCGGAAAAGTATTCGATCAGATCATCAATCTCTGGCAAACCGACGAACAAGTGAAGAAGCTCATACTCGACAGGCGGATTGGAAAAATGGCGGCCGATCTTGCCGGCGTTGATGGTATTCGTCCTTGGCACGATCAGGCGTTGTTCAAACAGCCTTGGGCAAATCCAACCTCTTGGCATCTGGACTCTCCGTTCTGGTCTTTCAGCAGTCGAAATGCTCTCTCAATCTGGATAGCCTTGGATGATGCAACGCTTGAAAACGGCTGCCTCTTCTTCGTTCCCGGATCTCACAATGTGACAACATTCGAAAACTTTGGGATTGGCAAAAATATGGACGGAATTTTTGAGCACTACCCGCAGTTTCGGTCTGTGCCGCCGGCTTCTGCCCCGCTGAAGGCAGGAGGATGTTCATTCCACAACGGACTCTGCATTCATGGCGCCGGACCGAACATGACCGCATTGCCGCGCCGCGCAATGACGTGCGCGTTCATGCCGGATGGAAGTACTTTCAACGGAACGAAAAATATCTTACCCGACGAATATGTGAGTAGGCTAAGAGTTGGCGACACACTTAACGATGAAGCGCAGAATCCACTTATTTTTCATCGCAACTGGACAGCATGAGAGTAAAGTATTTTTGCAGCTGGTGGGGTCTTGATCATTTGGGCATCGAGAAGATGTTACAACAAATCAAGGCAGCGAGATTCGACGGAGTGGAAATTGGCATCCCCAACGGGCAAGAGCAGCGGGAACAGTTGCGGAAATTGCTGGATCGTTTTGAGCTTGACGTAATCGCTCATCAATATCAGGCACAGGGTGACTTTGATGACTATCGAAATTCATTTCGCGATTCTCTTCTGAATGCAGCGAGTTTTCGTCCGTTGTTTATCAACTCGCACTCAGGACGCGACTTCTGGACATTCAACCAAAACCAGGAAGTTTGCGACATCGCATCTGAAGTCGAAACGAAAACGGGAATTAAAATACTTCATGAGACTCATCGAAAGCATTTCCTGTTCTCCACACTCGCCGCGAAGCAATTCTTCCGTGAACGTCCGGAGTTGAAAATAACGGCGGATTTTTCTCATTGGACATGCGTTTCTGAAACGATGCTGGAAGATCAGGAAGAGACGATGAGAATGGCTATCGAGAGAGCGGAACATATCCATGCAAGGGTTGGGTTCGAGGAAGGACCTCAAGTACCGGACCCGCGAGCGCCGGAATGGGACGGACATCTGAAAGCGTTCGTTTCCTGGTGGCAGCAAATTGTTGATAGGTTCAACTCCGAAGGTCGCGACCAGCTCACGATCACGCCGGAGTTTGGTCCGGCGCCGTACACGTGGGCGCTGCCATTTTCGCGGAAACCTGTTTCAGATTTCTTCGAATTGAATTGCTGGACCAGGAAATATTTGCAGGATCAGCTAACCTTAACCTGCCCCCCGTCAAAACTGCATCCACCCGTACAGTTGTGAATTCAAACTGAGAGAAGTACTTTGTGTGGGGTTAAGTAACCTGCTATATGGCTTTGCCTCTGCAAAAGCCGAGTTCGTATTTATAGCTAATGCAAACAACGTCTCTCTCTCTCTGAGGCGCAAGATCGGGTGAGCCGTTCTCAACCCTCAATGTAATTTTTGCCTCAGCCAAAGCCGATCTCATCTCGTTGAACGGCTCTTTGTCGGATAACAAAGGGAAAGGTCTTTCGCCTTGTTCAATCGACCACGCAGTATTTCTTCGTTGTTATCTGAGTGAATCCGAATCCGTAGGACGACGCAACAGATGGCGGCTACGTAGGCTCTATGTGAACCACATAAATTCCGATTCTGACCTATTTCCGTCAATGGGCGACTCATTGAAAACGATTGTGGATCATAGGTGCGCCGATAATACGTCTCAACGCACACGCCCGTACTGGACGTTTTTTACAGCGTCCAACTCAAAATGGCGGACCACACAGGTGACATCTCAAATATACCGCGATTACGGTATGGCGGATGAGCAATGGCGTTTGTAAGTTGTGTTCGGAGCCGTGCTGGTGTTGATTCTCTGAAAAAGATTTGCCTAATTGCATCAGTAGCTGAGTGTTCCACGTTCTCCATCACTATTGTTATGGAACCGAATCCGGATTGAGTCTTCTCTCCCGTCGTTCCAGAAGCTATGTTTTTCGGTACGTGTTCTTTCGCGTATGTTGTCCTGCCAGAGTATTCTCATCAATTCGAAATCTTTCATTCTCATGAGTGTGCGCGTTGACCGATGCCTTGGTGGCAACAACATGGAGAGCGTATGGTACATGCGTTTTGCTTTACCGCTTCGGGCACCCAGCAGTATGTGACTGAAGCGGCGGAGCGCGAGCAGGTATGAGTTTCACATCGGCGGAATTTCAGTTTTGATGATTTGGCCACGAGGTGGATTCTGAGACCAAGCGGATGAGGAAGGAGACTCTAATCGACTGGGCAACTCATGCGGCCGATTTTTGGGGATAGAAATCGACGAAAGAAAACTCTTGAACTCGGAACGCTGCGATGCAAATCAATCGCACGTGCCTTGCGATTTCAGCAACAAGGCAAAGAAGCCGAAGTCGCAAATGCTTTGCATCGCTTCCAGCGCGCACGGCGACCCGATTTCACAGGCTTTGGGCTGAAACCTTCTCATCGCGCGGAGCAATCGTCAGTCGAGCGGACTGCGGACTCCGGGACCGATCTGTGCAACGTGAAGGTAGATCATTGTTGTGCGGAGGTCCTTGTGGCCGAGAAGCTTTTGCACTGTGCGGATATCGTAGCCCTGTTCGAGCAAACGAGTGGCGAACGAGTGGCGGAATGTGTGGCAGCTTCCTTGTTTCACGGTGCCCGTAGCTGCGACAGCTTTGCTTACGTCGCGCTGCAGGGATGATTCATCCACGTGATGACGACGCATTGTGCCGGATTCGGGATCAATGGAGCGTCTCGATGCAGGAAAAACGTATTGCCACTTCCACAACGCGGCAGCTTTGGGAAACTTGGCGGCCAGTGCAAACGGCAGGTAGACTCTCCCGAATCCGTGAGCAAGGTCTTCTTCATGAATGAGGCTTGT
Source organism: uncultured Chitinophagales bacterium (assembly GCA_964370915.1). Lineage (GTDB taxonomy): Bacteria > Bacteroidota > Ignavibacteria > UBA10030 > UBA6906 > CAADGV01. Next base: position 508 of record CAYJNF010000044.1, on the reverse strand, counting down.
TTTTTTGAGATGGCGCTTGAGCGGCTCGATGAGTTTTTCGGGAAGTACGGTGACACGATCTTTTGCTCCTTTGCCGTCGCGGACAATAATCTGATGCCGGGCGAAGTCAATATCCTTGACGCGTAGGCGGACGCACTCTTCGAGGCGGAGTCCGGAGCCGTACAACAGGCTTGCCATGAGGTGGGGTGTTCCTGAGAGTTGTTTAAGTACGGCAGTTGCTTCGTCGTGGCTGAAGACGGCAGGAACTTTGCGCGGGCGCTGTGCACGTTGCCAGGCACCGAAATCGCCGAGAGGTCGCTTCAACACCTCGCGGTAGAGAAAGACAATGGCGTTGAGCGCCTGGTTTTGGGTTGATGCTGCGACGTTCCGGTCAACAGCAAGATGCGAGAGGAATGCTTGAATTTCCTTTTCACCCATGTCGGCGGGGTGACGGAGGTTGTGGAAGTGAATGAAGCGAAGAATCCATCCGATATATGCCTCTTCGGTTCGGCGTGCAATATGCTGCACA
>CAYJNF010000043.1:12584-13893 GCA_964370915.1 uncultured Chitinophagales bacterium | reverse complement strand
GAATACAGCGAAGCGGTCGCACGGCAAATCATGTTCAGCTACAATGTCGCGTGGGCGTGGAAGGAATACATGGACATCTACCGGCGGGCGTGGGAATTTAACCGCACGCTGCCGCCCGGGGCGAAGCGATTCAGAATTCTGAATATCAGCTACCGGTACAATTGGGAGGGGTTTGAAGGAAAACGAACTCCCGACAACATGGCAAAAGTCTTCTACAAAGGAACGATTGACAAATACCGGGCGGAGTTGATTGAACATGAAATCGTCCGCAAGAAGGAAAAACTCCTTGCGCTCGTCGGCACGGCGCATGCGTACACGAAATATGCCTCGGCAGAATTTCGGTTTAACAACGATAACTTCTGCAGCTACGACGACAACTGGTTGGGCAATCGGCTGTACAAGAAATTCCCCGGGAAGATATTCAACATACTTCTCCATCAGCCGTTTCCCAACAAGACCAACCATCAGCCATGGCTGGTCTCGCCTGCTCACGGAGTGATCGAGAAATTGTTTTCGCAGTTGAACAACACGCCGCTGGGATTTGATTTGCTTCATTCGCCGGTGGGCAAGCTTCGGGACGACAGTCAGCACAGCATGGGGTACGATCACTTCCGGCTTGAACAATTCTTCGACGGATATGTCTTCCTCGCTCCCTTCAGCCAGCTGCGATCCTGCACGATTGACGAACAGTTTGTTACCGGACAAAATATCGAGACAGCGTTGAAGCAAAGCCCCGACCCCGATTGGCATGGGCGGCAACACAATCTCGAGGAATTCAGACAACTCATTCACGACATGGCGGACATAGAGAAACGATATGCGACCATTGGCAATCCGTAATACACTCATACTCCTCGCCGGACTTTTCATCTCTTCATGCACTATGACAAACGACCAATCGATAGACACTCTGATGGCGGAGTACGCCCCGCCCAACACGCCCGGCGCGGCCGTGCTGGTGATGAAGAACGACAGCATTGTGTTCTCAAAAGCCTACGGTCTTGCGGACCTTGAAGTGCAGCGACCCGTCACGAAAGCAACAAACTTCCGCCTTGCATCGGTGACGAAGGAGTTCACGGCAATGTGCATCATGCTTCTTGCCGAACGCGGCCGTCTGTCGTATGAAGATTCGTTGGCAAAGTTCTTCCCCGACTTTCCATCGTATGGCAGAGCAATCTCTATCCGCCAGCTTCTCAATCACACATCAGGTCTGGTGGATTATGAATCGCTGATTCCTGATTCAGATACTGTGCAGGTGTTGGATAAGGATTGTCTCGCGTTGCTGATGAACGCCGATTCACTCTACTTC
>CAYJNF010000043.1:0-12574 GCA_964370915.1 uncultured Chitinophagales bacterium | reverse complement strand
GTTCCAGTACAGCAACACCGGATATGCATTTCTCGCGTTGATCATTGTGAAAGTTTCGGGACAGCGGTTTGCCGATTTCCTGAAAGAGAATATCTTCGACAGAGTCGGAATGCCGACCACCGTCGCATTCGAGAACGGGATTTCCTCTGTGCAGAATAGAGCGTACGGCTATTCATACACGAACGGACAATGGCTTCGCACGGATCAAAGCGTCACCAGTGCCGTCCTTGGCGACGGAGGAATTTACTCCAATGTTGAGGAGATGTCCCGATGGATAGCGGCGTTGTACAAGCACGCCCTCATCTCCCCTGCGACGCAGCATGCGGCGTGGGCAGATGGGCAGCTGAATGATGGAACGCTGATCGACTACGGTTTCGGGTGGCATCTGGAAACATATCGGGGCCTCCGTCACCCGCACCACGGTGGAAGTACCATGGGATTCCGCAATCACATCCACCTCTTCCCCGACCAGAAGCTCATGGTCATTGTGCTCACCAACCGCAATCACGGAGAGCCTGCGGATCTCGCGCACAAGATCGTCGATCTGTTTCTGGAGTGACAACGTCCCCCCATAAACGACAAAAGCCCACACTCACGTGCGGGCTTGACGACTGCAATCTCACGTACTGCTATTCCGGACGCCGCTCTAGACTGTCGATAGGATACATCGCCTTCATCGTGTCGCGCATCGCGTTCGCCCATGCAATCAAACGCTCACGCTGCTCTGCCGTGAGTCTTGCTTCTGTATGGATGATCAGATATGACGGCAGCGGCATCTCCTCATCTTCCACTTGTCCCGCAATTTGCTGCAACTTGATATACTGCCGGCGAAGGCGGTAACTCCCGAACTCAGAAAAGTTCAATTCCTTTTTGCCATTCACGATATGGTCGTTCAGGAACCAGCCGAACGGCTGCACCTCTGCGTACCACGGATACCGGGTATTGTTGCTGTGGCAATTGTAGCAAGAGGTTCGAAGAATGTTCTGCACCTCATGCGGCACGGGCAGCTTCACGGTAATATCGCCCGGCGATCCACCCTCGGCAAGATTTTTCTCGGGACGAATGAGCTGCATAATCAAGAACGCACCGATCAGCACGAGCAGGATGACGGAAAGAATTCGTTTCATGTCGTGGAATTGATAGTTGCCGGATTCTGTTTTTTGGTGGATTGATAATACGAAAATCGGGGCGTCGAATCACGTCTGCGTGCCAGAGGCTCCTACCGATTCAACAAACTCGGGGTGTGCGTGGTTGCATTGGGAGGTCTGAGTCGGAAGATTTAATCAAGCCGTCTATAATAGATGGCAAGATTACTCATCAGCTCAATGAGTATGTTGCGCCCGCGCTCGTGGGAAATACCGGTTCCGAATTTTCGCTTCACCGCTTCTCCGTGAAGATCGATCACATCGCCGGCACCGGCGCGAAGACTGCCCAGATCTGAGGCGAGGAACTGCAGCTTTTGCGACATCGCGTACGAGCCAGGGCGGGACGCCGGACTTCCGCCCCCCGTGGTGCAGGGGTCGATGAGGTTCCCGTAGCTTGTTGTGAGCTGAAGAAATTTCGTCGGCATCGATTCCTTGATAGGCTTCACGCCGAGGATCTCGGGCGCAAGCGCTTCGCGCGTGATCGTACGCCGCTGACGCAGGAGCTGCACGGCATATTCAAGCACGCGCTCCTGTCGCACTTCAACCTCCTCTTTCCTCAAATGAATCGCCTGCCGCACATCTTCGAGAAACGTCTCCCCGGCAAATCGCGCCCGCTCCCACACATCGGCAGCACCCAGACGAAATGCCGGTTCCGCGAGCACAGCCGTGTACCGCTCGACGACGACGATAACAGGGATGGACGAGAACGCTTCGCATACGCGTTCCAGCATCGCAAGATCATTACCCGATGTCGGTGCAAGCTCGTAGAGGATGATATCGAATTCGTATTCAGGGTGGAGAGCCAGAACATCACTTGCCTGGTGTGCGTGACAGATAAAATACTGCGACGTTGTGTTCCGGGTCGAAGTTGAGAACGTGCCTGCAGTTTGACTCCCCACCAGCACTATGCGCAAAGGTCGCGACGCGTGCGCCATGGGTTCTTCCCTTTGTTGATGGTAGATAGTTGGTTTATCGTCACTCAATATGTCAAATATCTGGCTGAACGCCGTTCGAAAGGCAATCAGTTGATTACAAAGCGGATGCCAGCATGGGTGACAGATCACAGAATTGAATTTCTCCTACTCACGAAACACAATGACCGGATTCTTGCCCGCGTGCTTCCTTTCAGACCCGGAAAGCAGAAGCCCCCATGGATAATACTATTCACCTGCACAATATTCCTGGCCACTTGTGAATTCTGGCGACCGCCGGGGATGAATGCAGGAGTGTGCAAGCTTCGATTTTTTTCTGTAGATTGTGCCCGAAGGTTCGCAAACCCGCCATTCACTAACCAAAGGATCACGATGACGAAGCTTATTGCCCTCTACCGCAAACCCTCCGACGTTGCAGAATTTGATTCGCACTACAATTCGGTCCACACGCCGCTCGTCAGAAAGTACCCGGGTTTGCGAAAGCTCGAGATCACCCGCATTACCGGAGCGCCCATCGGCGAAACGAAATACCATATTCTCTGTGAGATGTATTTCGACAGCAAAGATGCGATGGACACGGCCCTCTCATCGCCTGAAGGAAAAGCCGTCGCACGCGACCTCATGAGCTTCGCTGCGGATCTGGTGACAGTGTTCATTGGAGAAGTCTCCAGCTCCTGAGCGAAGCGAAGGACCTATGACCTTCTATGTGTACATACTTTCCAATCGTTCTCATATGCTCTACGTAGGCTTCACTTGCGACTTGCATCGTAGATTGTTCGAACACAAAATTGAACTCGTAAAGGGATACACACAACGATACCATATTAACAATCTTGTATACTATGAAATCTATGGAGATCAGGAGGAGGCCGAGAGGCGCGAAACACAACTCAAGGGTTGGCTCCGCTCACGAAAGATCGAACTCATCGAGACAATGAACCCGACCTGGAAAGATCTGGGTTTTCGGTTCATCTACCCTGAATCAAAAGCGAAAGATCTTCTCATTCACTACAAAAACAAAGGAATGAATGGCATCCAGATCCTCGACCTATTGTACAAATCCCAACATGGCATCGTTGAATCGGCTGGAAAAAATATCAAATCGAAAAAGATATGAACATGACAAATGGCGTTGATGCCCTTCGCCCAGGAAAGCAGGGCTCAGGGTTTAGAGGCAGATCACCTAAGGACTTCAACTTTACAAACATCCTCTACGCCAAAGGCAACTGGCGAGCGACGATTACCATTCATCGTCCTGACGTGTACAACTGTTTGAATTTGCAGACGCTGCAAGAACTGCAAGCCGCGTTTCAGGATGCGGCATGGGATGACCACGTTGCGGTTCTTATTATTACGGGCGCGGGAAATAAGGCATTCTGCACGGGCGCCGATATGAAAGAATGGAAAGAGGAATTTCTTGAACAACCCAACGACTTCTATAAATGGATGGGTGTGTTCATTGAGACATTCGAGCGCTTGCGCAATCTTGGCAAGCCGACCATCGCGCGACTCAACGGAATGGTTGTCGGCGGTGGCAACGAGCTGCAAATGTCGTGCGACCTTGCCGTTGCGGCAGATGATATCTTCATCGGGCATGCCGGAACTTCGCGCGGCAGCGTCGCGGCGGCCGGAGCGACGCAGTGGCTTCCCCTCATTATTGGCGAGAGGCGTGCCCGCGAAGTATTGCTGCTCAATGAAAAGATTCCGATCAGGAAAGCTCTCGCGTGGGGACTGGTGAACCAAGTGGTTCCACGCCGACGGCTCGACAAGGCTGTCGACATCATGGCCGAGAAGTTGGTGAACAAGCTGCCCGAATGCACGCGTTATACCAAACAGCAGTTGAATTTCTGGCGCGATTTTTCGTGGACAATGACTATCGGCCATCTGCGCGACTGGCTCACGGTTCATACATCCGCGGAAGAGATTCAGGAAGGCATCCGGGCATTCAATGAAAAGCGCGAGATTGATTACAAGGGACTTCGCACAAGAATGGCGAACACGAAGGGTCGGTAATAGGCTTCAGTAACAACTCAACACCGATGTCACCGATCTCTGCCGGTCCAAAAGTAAGATCGGAGTTCAGGTGCACGTACCGCCCGTACCCATGTTGGTTCCGACGTACAGAATTTTTCCTTTGACATCGTCAGAAGTTTATTCTACCTTTATAAAGAGAAGCTGTCCTACCTCATCGATGTATTTCTTTTGTATGGGCTATCCAGATTGAACTGCCCATCCGAGGAAACGTTCTAACCAATCTATTTCAATCCCGGGAGCACTCAATGCGAACAATCAGTCCGCTCCGGTCTTTGGCATTCCTATGCTTTTTCATTGCGCCGCTTGTTTGGTTGGCGGGATGCGGTGGCGGGAAATTACTGCTGAAGCAGGAGACCCTCTCCACCCTTTCGTACACGCCGAGCAACGAACACCGGATTGTGTACTTCCACAAATTATTCACTTATACGCATGACGGACGACTCCTGGAAAAGACACACCAGGTTGTCCGTGTCGGCCAAAACGCCGCCGCCTATCCGGCCGCGCTGACTGTGTTCGACTACGCAATCGAGAGGTTGCTGGAGTTCGAAGCCCGCGTCGTCCATAGCGATGGCGACATTGAAACATTCTCAACATCCAACCTGACGAATTTCAACCTGAGCAACAGCCAGCGAATCGCTGAACAGTATCTCAAAGCGGCGTACGTGAAAGAGAAAATCACGCCGGGGGATTTTGTGGAAACTGTCTCCATCCACGAACTCACCCTGCCGCAAATCGGCATTGAGTTCTCGCTCGCCGAACTCGACTATGCAGCGCAAAACATCACCTGTGCGATCGAGCTGCCTGGCAAGGACAGTCTGCAATACATACTCGCCAATGACAGTATTGCTCCGACGCGCAAGGATACACTTGGAAATCAAACGCTCACGTTCCGGTGGCAACGGTACGCACCACCAGCACGCAGGCATCACGTGATGGAAAAAATCAATCGGTCGCCAAAACTGTATGCCGTGCACGCTCCGCAATCATGGCAGTCGATGGGTGATTGGTATGCACAGCTGGTGCAACCAAAACTTCAGGCCGGGCCGGAAATCGAGAAGGTTGCACACAGCATTGCGGACGGGAAGGCAACATCAAAAGAAAAGATGGACGCCATTTTTGAGTATTGCCAACGGAACGTTCGTTACGAGATTGTCCATCTCTCCCAGGGGGAGATTATTCCGAACAACGTCGATGCAATTCTTGCAAGAAAGTATGGCGATTGCAAAGACTACGCAAGTCTGATGTATGCGATGGCCAAAATTGTCGATGTGAAAACCAATCTTGCGTTGTGTTATCGCGGGCGGGGGATGGAGTTTCTTGATCAAATCCCCGTGTCGCAATTCAACCACCTCATCCTGCACTTCGAAGACAGCGGACATCACTACTGGTATGATGGAACTAATAGAGTCGGATTGTCAGGCGTAACCACATTCGATCTGGCAAACGCACGGGCATTGGTTATCGAAAAGGGAAATTCACGACTCGTCACCATTACCGAGTCGCCGGATAATTTGTTGAGCATTACCGGAACATTGCTTGGAAAGGCCGCGAACGGCCTGACCGGTGACATCACCGTCAGGTTCCACGACCAATATGCCATCGACTTTTTCTGGCTGGATCATCAGACAAACAGCCAGAAGACAAAGAACCTGACAGAAACTCTTCAGAGTATGCTCAACGAAAACATCATCGTCCAGAATCTCGCATGGAAGACGGACAAGGATCAATTCACGATTATGGCATTCTGCGAATTTCCGAACTGTGTGACGACACTTCAAGGAAATTCATATGTCGGCCTCGCACGCGTGTTGCCGGAGTTATTGCCCCGGGCCCCCGAAGAGGCAGAGCGCGACGTGGTATTCTACTTCCCGTACTATAACTCTGTTTCTGTCGACCTCTCGCTCGCTGATTTTGTTTCGGTGGGTCAACAGGAAACGGCAATGTTGCAGATGAAGTACAAATTGCCCGCAGGGCCCTTCAACAAGGTGAGCCGGGAAGATTTCCTGCCACGGCTGGAAAACATTATGAACGATTTTACCACAGCCCACAAACTCACACGCAAGTCGCTATGAAAGCGTTTGTGATTGGATTGTCGTTGTTCATCAATGCGACGGTTGCGTACTCTCAAGAGCAGGGGTTCTATCGGCAGCTGCCTTCTATTACAGAGACGAACAAGCTCACGGCTGAGATGTTCAAGCGTGCCGATGCAGTGATTCTGTTGAAGGAAACGGTTTACGGAGAACGAACGAGAACTCTTATGGATTGGGCATTCACTGCCAAAGGCGAGTGGACTGTTACGACCGGAATTCTGATTGCCAAACTTTTCAACCAGAACGCAATCGAACATTTCGGATCATTTGAGTATGAGTTCGCTGACTATTCGGAATTGTACAAAATGTTGAAGGTCAAGGCGGAATTTGTTTTCCGGGCACGTGTCATGAAACCTGACAGTTCTGTTTGGATCATGCCGGACAGCTCTGTTTCCACAATCAACTCAGTTTCCACAGACGACGATTCTCCAATCCTTCGGAAGGTGTTATTCAAGATTCCAAATCTCGCGAAAGATGATGTCGTACAACTCGAGTACACGCACATGCAGCCGTTTTCCGACCACACGAAGCGGATATTTCATTACCACTCCGAATATCCGATTCTCTATTCCAATCTTTCAATCTTTGTATCGAGGAACGACAAATTTGATTTCCTGAGCTTTCCTTCAGACAGGGTTGGAAAGCCAATCATCACGGAAACGGACAAAGGATGGTTGTATTGTTGGGGTGTCAGGAATCTCGGGGCAGTTCCTAAAGAGGCATTTACAAAACCGTTTGCAGATGTTTCTTATCTGACTGCAATCGTCAAGAAGCCTGAAGAAGGTGAAGACGGTTGGAAGTCTGAAGTGAAGAACTTTCTGAAGGATCATGTCAACAGAGGATCTGTCAGCAAATCGTTTGTAGAGGAGATTGGACTGCAAGCGTCCGATGACAAACCGACGTGGGAAGAGGTTGACAAAACGTATGCGGCGCTGCGGAAGCACTTTAAGCTCTATAGGATCAATTCAATTTACCCGAGCCGGCGGCTCGACGAAATTATCGAAGCCAGGGCAGGCGATGCGTCGGACATGGCCCTCATCATGATGAAGATTCTGAAACGGAAGGGGATTTCCTCCACACCAATTCTCATACGTGACAGACGTGAGGGGACGTATGAAAGAACGGTAAGCACGATAGGATGGTTTGACCGTATGGGCCTTTTGATTGCACTCGACGGTGGTGAAAAGGTTTTTGATTTTGATCAGAGCATATCCGCTGAGTATGAGTACCCCTGGTTTCTGCATCGATCCACAGTCATGGCATTGTACGACACCGGCGTTAGTCATTTGTATGTCGAACTGCCGCTGAACATAAAAGACCGTATTTCGAAAGAAGAGCATCACATCAAACTCAATGAATCGAAAGCTACTGATTCAGTGACCTTCTCTTTCAAAGCTGCACATGCTCAACGGTTGCGGGCACAACTCTATAATCTGTCGGGCCAGCGATTGACGAACCAGCTTAGCGATATTCTCGAAAGCGCTGCCTTGCGCTCCGCTGACACCGTGTTCACGAACAATTTTCGCACCACCAGGGAACTCTGCATCGCCGGCAAAGGGGTTGCACAAGCCACGGTCAACACTATTGACTCGTTCCTGATTTTCAGTCCAAAGAATCATTTGCTGCGCAAACTTCGCGGCAAGTTTAGTAGCAAAGAAAGGTTTGGGCACATCTACTTTGACGAGCCATTCTGCTACCTCATGGAGTGGCATGTTGATATTCCTCCAGGCTATGTTGCAGCCCCGATTTTCGAACCGGTGGCTTTTGAAATGGAATCCGGCATTACTTCGCATGTCACGTACAATACGGAGGCGAATACTCTGATTATTCAAGCCGATGTTATTGTTGGAACCGATCTGGTGCAAGCCGAGAAGTGTCCGCAATTGATCGAATTTCTGGACAAGACAATGCAAACCACTGAACGCGATATCACGTTCATGCGAAAGCCCTGAGACTAAAGTCCCTTGCTCAACAGCTAATCACGGAGAACAACGATGAACTACTTTCCTATTATTGCTCTGTGTATCGCCGTCTCGCTGCCCTTCACCGGCGCCGCAAACGACTTCACGCGCAATATGCCCGATCTGAAATTCACCAATTCGTTGACGCCGGAAAAGCTCAAGAACTTTGATGCGGTCATCATTCTGAAAGAGCAGAGCTACAATTCCACGCCAAAAGATTACACCTATCATGGCGAGGACTTCAGAGGCTTGGCAATCGTGCGCGCCAGGGTTCTGATCGTCAAGCTTCTGACCGAAGCAGGAGTACGGCGCTATGGTTCGTTCGAGTATGAATTCCGGGAACGATTCGGCAAGGATTTCATGAACGGATTTGAGGCCTGTGCCAGAGTGATGAAGCCCGATGGAGCGGTCAAGACCATGCCCGCAGAGGACGTCTCCATCATCGTCACGCGTGAGGCGAGCGACGGAACGGCGCTTGCGCGCAAAGCACTCTTCAAAATTCCCGACCTTGGCGCAGGAGACGTTGTGCAAATTGAGTACGTTCACAGTGAACCTTTTTCCTTCTCCAACAGCGGCATATTCTTCTACAACGATCGCGATCCCGTGCTCTACTCCAACGTCTACATCACGCTGCCGGCGAGAACCAAACCCTCGTTCGTCAGCCTTCCGCCTGACCGGGTTGGCCAACCCCAAGTCGACCAGGTCAGTAACACGTATGGAGCAGGGGAAACATACTTCTGGCGTATGAAGAACCTCAACATGATTCCGGATGAGCCCTACTCCCGGACATTTGCCGATCAATCGATGCTCACCGCATTTACGATGGAGAGTTACTCACCCGCGAGCGTGCATGCACCGATGAGTTGGGACTTTCTTGCAAAAGAATTCTACAAACAAGAACTCGATGAAGACGACGTGAGCAACGGCGACATTGCGCGGTTGGGGTTCTCCGCAGCAGAGCCTTCCGTAACGATGGAAACCGTTGACCGTCTCTATGCGGCGCTGCGCAAGGAGATCTATCTCGACGAGAATAATTCTGTGTACCCGCTCAGCAGCAACATCTCCTCCATCTTCAAGAAGAAGAAGGGGGATGCGTCAGACGTTGCATATGTCATGATGAACATTCTGAAGACATGGGGGACAACAACGCAAGGAGTTCTGATTCGCGATAAGCGCGAAGGCGTGTATGAGCGCTCAATCCCGACCCTCATATGGTTCGATAGATTGGGAGTTCTCGTGACCATTAATGGACAGGAAAAACTGTACGACTTTGACAGGAGCGTTCCGTACAATTACGAGCAGCCCTGGTTTGTGAATGACATCGACGTCGTCGTCATCCATCCGGATCGCGCCGAGCACAAGCGCATCGGTGTCCGATCCGGCATCGGCCAATGTGTCTCACGAGAGTTGCACAAGATCAGTTTCGCATCAGGCACAAAAGCGACTGACTCGCTCACCGTACGATTGAACGGAGCACAGGCCCAGCATTACCGGAACTCATGGTACGAAGCGGAAAGCTCAGACCTCACCAAAGAAGCACGGTCACTGCTTACAGCGCATGCAATGAGTGACGTCGACACCGCAATGGTGAATGGGTTTCTCAACGAAAAAGAAATTTCCATCCAGGGGGTCGGCACGTCGGCCTCAGGTGTGGCGAGAATTGATTCGTTCATTACGTTCGCACCAAAGAACCATCTGCTACGCTCGCTGAACGACAAGATCTACGCGGCGTCGCGGCTCAGCGATCTCATGCTCGATGAACCGTTCAAACTCAAGATGGATTGGGAAATCGCAATCCCAAAGGGGTATATGCTCGCGCAGCCACTTTCCAACAATTCTTCGACAGGGATTGGGAACTCGTCGTATTCGGTCAGCTATTCGTTGGAAAAAGACAACTACAAAATCAGTGCGGAGGGAACGATTGCCGAGACGGTCATCCTGCTCGAGAACTACAAACAATTCACCGCCTTTCTTCAGAAATTTACCGAGGCGGCTGAGAAGGAAGTGGTGTTCCGGAAAGGAAAATAAGAAGTCGTGCGTCTTCGCGTCTCCGCGTGCGACTCTCGCTACTTGGCTGAATCGGCTCTACTGGAGATTGCCTGAATTTTCGGTATCTTGAAAACGGCATTACGGTGCGTGCAGATGGAGTTACGGATCGGAACAAGGAATTCGGATATGAAAAAGTTGTTGGCATTTCTTTGCAGCGCTTGCGCGTTGCTGTACTCAAACGCGACGTCTCAATCGTCCCACGATTTTGAGCTTGTCGAATCCATCCCCATCGAAACCACACTCGACAATCCCGACATTCGCAACGCGCAGGAAGTCTGGCTGGAAATGATCAACGGTGCCAAGTCATCGCTGGATATTGAGCAGTTCTACGTCTCAAACAAGGAGGGGGAACCGCTGGAAGAGGTGATCCGGGCAATCGAAAAGGCGGCGGCGCGAGGCGTCCGTGTGCGTCTCATCGCGGATGCGCGCATGCAGAAGACATATCCCGAGACAATCGAGCGGCTCGGCAAACAGAAGAACGTCATCACGCGTCTCATTGATTTTGGCAAACTGGCCCGCCTCGGCGGGCAGACAGGCGGAGTGCAACACGCAAAGTATTTTATCGTGAACGAGGAAATGATTTTCCTCGGCAGTCAGAATTTCGACTGGCGGGCGTTGAAGCATATTCACGAGCTTGGACTTAAGATCAGACATAGAGAGGCGGTCCGGTTCTATCTCGATATCTTCAATCTCGACTGGAATCTCGCAGCGACAAACGACAAATCCACGCTTTCACAACATCTTACATTCATCAAGTATCCGTTCCCGATCACGCTTATGCAGAGCGACGATACTCTTACGTTCACGCCAACTGCAAGCCCTCTAGGGTTCATTACCGACACGACGTTATGGGACGAGCCGAACATTGTGCGGTTGATCGATGATGCATCGCGTGAAGTGTGTTTGCAGTTCCTCGGCTACGACACGAAGGGACGCGACAAGAGCGAGTATCGCGTTCTTGATGATGCACTCCGCCGGGCGGCATCACGGGGCGTGAAGGTGAAGTTGATCGTGTCGGATTGGGAGAAAGGCACCGCCGCCGAGAAAGCCCTGAAAGATCTCGCCCAGATCCCAAACGTGGATGTAAAGTTCAGTGTTATTCCGGAGTGGAGCGGCGGATACATTTCATTTGCCCGTGTCGAGCACTGCAAGTACATTGTGGTTGATGCTGCATCGTTCTGGTTGGGAACGAGCAATGCCGAGAAGGGTTATTTCTACAATAGCAGGAATCTCGGCGTCGTCGCAACGAACAGCAAGCTTGCATCAACACTCCATCGCATATTCTTGAAAAGTTGGGACAGCCAATACACCGAGCCTGTCAAGTCCGGAGTGAAGTACGAGCGCAGGAAGCACGAAGGAGAATAGATTCGATCCGCTGTTGGAGGATTTTCTGAAACAACCTCAAAGGATCCTCTCTGGGATGCTTAACTCTGCCAAAAGTAGTACATTGTCTCAGGGTTCACCACCGATGCCCAAATATAGAATCTATCTTGATACATCTGTTGTCTCAGCGCTGCATGACAGTCGAAATCCGGAACGACAGTCTCTGACGCGCGAATTCTTTTCTCGGATTGATGAGTTTGTAATTTTCATATCTGAGCTCACGCTCGCCGAGATTGAAGCGACTCCCGACGAAGATCTCAAAGCGATGATGGTGGAGTCAGTTGCCCGTCTGGATGTACTTGAAGGCACAACGGAGGTTGAACGCATTGCTAAGTGGGTCGTCGATAGTGGGGCGATGCCCATAATGCAAAAAGAAGATGCACTTCACATCGCTTTCGCTCTTGTGTATGGAATGGACTTTCTGCTCAGTTGGAATTTCAAGCACATCGTTAGGCGAAGGACGAGAGATGCAGTACGGCTGCTCTCAACCACTGCGGGCTATCGGTCGATGGAAATCCTATCGCCGCCAGAGTTGTTATGAGGAGGAATTATGTTGAAGCATTCTTTGAACGAAGATGAGCTCCGAAGGATTCAAGACGCAGTCGAGCGGGAGTTTCCCCATGATCCGGCATTACAGCAAATACATATTGCGCGGAAGATTCTCTCCATCGAAGCCGAGAGGAAAGGGGTAACATTGTTGCAGCATTCCGCCGATTTGGTAAGAGGTTCTCGCCAATCGAACAGCAAGTGATAGCATCGATTCCCATGGTAGTCGCTCTGCAGCCGTTACACTTTTTCCTGGCTGTAGACAAACATGAATTCCACCCCGTCCAGAAACAAAACAATTCGTAAGAACTTCGCTTTCGGGTAGGGGCGAAAATACACACGGCCATGAATGGTGTCCTCCGGCAACAGCGTGTGTTCGCGCAGGGCGTACGTTGACCATTCCGTACGTTCAGCGTCGAGTTGTCGGATGGTGT